>NZ_RZQA01000037.1:0-15701 GCF_004022915.1 Mesorhizobium sp. M7A.F.Ca.US.006.04.2.1 | reverse complement strand
ACTTTGGAGTATCATTGGGGACGACTATGAAGTTTTTCAGGTACGTATCTGCAGTCTTGGCCATCGCTATCTCCGCTTCAGCAGGATGGGCCGATGACCACGATCCCATCTACTACGGAAGTCGGGCCGGTATGCAGCTTACCACAGTGTCGACGGAAGGCATCGGCACGGCAAACGCCAAGATTCACGTACGGCACACGCCCAAGGATGCCAAAGCCTTCTGTGTCCAATATAACTCGGACTACTCGATGGCTTGCGTCAAGCAGACAATGGCTTTGGTCAAAATCGACGATTATGTGACCGGTAATTGCGTCAAACGGACTTGGTTGGATCTATCGAACGAAAAGTTCGCGTTCCTCGGCCCCGCCAAGAAGTCAGACGAAATGATCGCCGATTACGCTATAAAGCGCGTCAAAACTGGCGAGATTCTCGACGGCACAACGGCTTCGGGATACTGGGTCGAGCTCGGCATTTTCCAGCACCTCTGTCCCGGAATTGCGAAGTAACATGCGTTGGAGGCTTTGCGCGTCGCTTTCGCTCGGCATCTTTCTCGGTCTAGCCGGGATGGTGCAAGCTGCCGAGGTGAGGTTTGTCGGGAAGGTCGAGCACAAAGGAAGTGAGGCGGTAGGTTTTCGACTTGAAGGCGAGATCAATGATACTGACTCCGCTAGCGTCAAGGTCGCATTGGCGAAAGCCGGGATCTCAAATGATGGCGAGGTCTGGCCAAGAATTGTCGTCGAACTCAACAGCTCGGGTGGATCTTATCAGGCTGGGCTCGACTTAGCGCTGCTCTTCCGCAGGTTAGGGCTGGCGACAGTTGTCAAATCTGGAGACCATTGTTTTTCCGCCTGTGCGCTGGCTTTCCTTGGCGGCACTCAGCGGGCAACGGATCCGACACCAGCCCCCGAGGATGGACCTATCCCGGACCAGCTTCCGGATCGTTCAATCGCACGTGACGCCTTGCTTGGTTTCCACGCTCCGTATCTCGCCCTGAGCGGGTCTTCATACACTGCTGACAACGTCTCAGAGGCGTATACCGCTGCTGTCTTGGGAATTTCGCGGTTTATAGCCACTGCCGACCATTTGTATGTGTCTACCGCCGAATTGCCGAAACTTCTCAAACCGACACGAGATGACCTCTATATGGCGGACAACGTTGATGCGGTCAGATTTCTAGGAATCGACTACATCGACTATGCCCTGCAGATTCGCGACCTTAAGGGCATTACACCATCGATGATCCTGAACGCCTGCGTAAATCGATACTACCATCTCCGAGGGCGAAGCAGCCTCGCCGGGTACGGAATGGCAGCCTCTGTCAGAGAAGAATTTGTCGAAGGCTCGAAACTCCTTGAGAATGGTGAGGAGAAGGAGGTCTTCGGCGTCCGGCGCATCAAGTACGGCGAGCGTTCAACAAATGTGGTGTTCACACCGATAGCGAAAACCGACGATGGTAGAAGTTTTGTCTGGTGCCTGTTTGGTCCCGTCGGATCTGATGCCACAACGATCTACAAGCCCGCCGGAACGGTTGAGGAGCTGTTTGCAGAACTGAGGAACGGAAGCGGGCAATGGTGGGAGTTCTCCAGCTCGCAAACAACTATGAAAATTGGTCATACCGACCCGATTGAAACAATGATGCAGGTCCTCGACATGGTACCGCCCGAGACAAAACTAAATGACGTTGGCAAGATTGTGGGGCAGTACCAAGCAGATGAAATGAATATCCCGTCGCCATAAACAGCGGCAAATGATAGCAATCTTTTCAACCTGCAGGGGCCGGTCAATAGGAGCGGGCCAATAACGTTCCGACATTACGTATACCAGATAATTACGAGCCGACCCAACACTTCGACCGAGTAGTCAAAGAGGCCTTTTCCTTTCGGTTGACAGGTGCTCTTTAACGACCACACCCAACAAAGCAGGAAACCTGTAATATTGGCTCGGAGAGTGCTACACAACGGAGATTCGCATGTGGGAGCAGGATAGGCATGGGTGAGACTGCGGGTATAGCGCAAATTGCAGAGATAATTTCCGACCAGATTTTTGCCGAGTTTCTCTGGACAAAAATTGGACCAGTCAACGTTGATTTCAAATGCGATAATTACGAGAGCCACAAGGTAGCTACGCATCCAACCGATGTCGTCTTTTATTACGATGAGCCTTACGACGACGTTACAACCTATGTTCAATGCGATCTCAAGAGCTACGCTGCCGCTTCGATCGGGCGGTCACAAATCGAGAAAGCCATTGTTAGCCTTTCCGCTCAGGTCGCTTGCGCAGAGATAAGCGCCGAGTGGCAAGAGCGATATGTGCACAAGCACAAGGACTTCTCAGTCTCAGGTCTCCTATTCATCTACAATCATGACGGAGGGTACGATCGGACATTTAGTGATAACCTTGAGAAATTGGACTTTGACGACCTACACACTCCCAAGAATGGAAAATTGGTCGTTCTTGGTCCCGCCGAAATTCATTGGCTCAATAATGTCAGCCAAGAAATACTACGAATGAGAGGGAGATCAGGGGCGGCGCGACTACCAGATCGAGGAGCTTGCTCTTTTTTTTACCCGCAGACGGTGCGCCGTGCACAGCTCCGCGGAAAACAGCGATGCGCCGCGTCGTTGGAAATGCTTACCGGCCCGTGGATTATTTTGCAATATGACGGAAACAGCGAGAGAAAAGCGGGGTTGGTGGTGTTTTACAGACCACCCGGTGAAACGGTTGATGAATTCCTCTACCTATTGGATTATATGCGCCAGCATGGATTGTTTGACCTTGAGCGTCAAATATTCATTCGCTCTATAGACAAAGCGGGCACGTCGCTACAAAATTTTCAAAAGGCACGGCTTCATTATATAGAAGCTATGGGCGCGACCGATGAAGGGAAGAATAGCCTATTGGACGTCTTAAATAACATACGATTCGAGCTGATAAACAATGTAATATCGACATTCTCCGAGATCCAGATAGGAATGTCATATGACGGATAAATTGCCTTTTTTGGCAGCTACAGACAAAGATATATTTGACTTGCTCATGTCATCTAAGGGGAGAATGAGCGAAGGTGTGCTACGTGGAATCGCGCTAACCCGAGGAATTATCTATTCTCCCAAAACTGACCGAGAGCGGCTTGCCAGTGATATTTCCATCCTGCCTCATGATTTTGCCTCGTTGACCAAACTGATCGAGAGACGCGAATATCAGAATAGAAACGAGAAGAGGGCTTACGTGGACGTGCCTGTGTCTCTTACTCATGACGAGATTAGTGAAGTCGTGCGAAGTTATAAGGAAGAGTTTGCAGGTGAGGATGAGTTGACCACTCAGCAACGGAGATTGAGAGAAGTCCAGCTGAATGTCGCATACGATGAAATAGACTATTCGAAGACAAGATTAATACAGAGGCAACGAAGAGACGCAAACATCGAGTTTATCTTGGAGAGTGATCGAACTACGATAAGGATGCCTGCAACGGAAAAGGCGAGAGGTGTCGTTGATCGATTGATTAAAAAGATTAGTCAACTTAAGCTTCAGTCTCTTACACCTAAGGATTTGTCACTGGATGGATTGACGGCGGATCAACGGACTACTTTTTTTATGAGTATGCTTCGAAATATTCCCGGATACCAGTTGCAGACGGTCGTTAGCATAAAATGCGCATCGGGCGACGATGACGTCGGCGAAGACCTTGAGATGGATATCGAAGAGAAGGAGCGCGCGGTCGAGAGCGAAATCGTCGGCAAAATAAACAGCGTCGCTCTAAGCGGTATGAACCTCTTGCAGTCTGAGGAATATCAGTCGCTCAAAAAGAATGGGTTTTTCATCACAGCGGTAACTTGGAGGGCGCTTCAAACAGAGAGGCCTAATGATCTCATGCAGTTCGACGTTTCATTTGACGAGCCTCGCCAAGGCAAAGGTTTTAAATTTGGGGTCAGGATCGCTCGGCGACTGACTGACGGAACTCCCACTTCCGACTTCAAACCCCTTGACCCAAATAGGCAGCCCGCGCTTTGGAGTCTGGTGGAGCGCACATCGGCAAACGCACTCGATGAGATTATTGCTTCAGGAGCTCCCGTTCAAGAACCCGCTGAAAGAGTGACAGCGGCATGACCCGGCGTAGATGGCTCCGTGTCCGCTGGCCTTTCGATATGAGAACATTGGCGGAGAGGCTGAGAGCAATACCCTTCACGGCTGCAACACAAAACGGCTTCATTTTGGATCGGGTGCGGCCCAACTCTTTGGAGGGGCGGTTTATCGAGCGCCAAGATATCAGTCAGATTGTGGAGAGTCCCTTAGGAGAGAAAGTTGTTTATGAAAGAACCGAGTTTCGGGGCATTGGCTTCGCGGTTAACCCATCATATTCGGACCTCGAAATCATAAATCCGCCTAGGAGCATGAGTTTATTTTTGTCGCGCCTTGGGGAAGCTTGCAATTTCGAAGTGTCTGTCAGCGAAATTAAGGTAGATGTTATTAGATGGTGCGAGCTTTTCTCGAAGGAGACAAACAGGGACATAAAAATAGTTAGCTGCCAGATGCGAGATATCAAGCTCACTGAAAGTGTTATGGCAACGGCGATTTTAAGAGGTGCCAATGACGTTCGTCTAGCTGCTGATAAATTGACGAATGGCGCTTCATATACGAACGACAAAATAAGAGTTCAGATTGAGGGCTCACCGATTAACACCCTCATCCTTACCAGACAGGGTTCGGCGAGCATTGATAAGAGCGCGTCTGAACCCCTGCTCGAAGCACTGCGGAGATCCCTACGCTATTCATTAGATTGAGAAGGTTTGACAGGCCCATAGGTGACTGAACACCGCTTCAACGAACGGACGCTGTTCGGCCAGCACCGCCCATATGCGCAAGTCAACCACGAGAGACGAGAACATGTCACTTTAGGGTATGCCCTAAAGTGACGTCACGCCATTGCGCAAGGGCGATGTAACATCGGAGTTGACAGCGACTATTTGTGACAAGGTAGCCTCGGGCCTAAACCATGAGGTGACACCACATGAGCCGGATAGGCTACGCCCGCGTTAGTACGATCGATCAGGACCTCGAAACCCAAATTGCCAAGCTGAAGGCTGAAGGGTGCAGCATCGTCCGATCGGAAAAGGTATCGGGGGCCAGCCGCGATGGCCGGGCCGAACTTGCGACGATCATCGACTTTCTCCGACCGGGTGATGAACTTGTCGTAACGCGGCTCGATCGGCTTGGCCGAGACACTCGCGATGTTCTAAACTTGATCCACGAATGCGAGCAGCGAGAGGCGTTTGTAACCGTCTTGGATCCTCACGTTTCGACCCGGGGGGAGATGGGCCACATCGTGCTGACCGTGCTGGGTATGGTCGCTCAGATGGAACGGCGTTTCATCAAGGAGCGCCAGCGCGAGGGAATTGAGAGAGCGAAGACCGTCGGTGCCTACAAAGGGGGCAGACAGCGTCTCGACAGGAACAAGGTGATGGCCCTTCGCGATGACGGCCAGAGCCCGACGCAGATCGCGAAGGTAGTCGGTTGCTCAAGGATGCAGGTTTACCGTATCCTCAATGCTCCTGCGGTGGCAGCGCCATGAAGCCTTCGGGTGCATCGAGGCCGTGCCACGACTAAGGGCTGACGGGTTCGCTGCAGGAAGTACTTACGGTGCTGGCGTCTCCTTCCGCCGTCATCGGCCAGCCGCCATAGGGACGGAGTTGCGCTACCCGACTCCCGGTCAAGCCGCTCGGCTACGGCAAGCACACGTGAATTGACGGCTCAGAACGTTTTGCTCAAGCCCGTTGTGGAGTAATATGCGGGCATCAGCGTCGTCCTGCCGCATTAGATCGGCTCGCGCGGAGGCACTATAGTGACTGAGCTTACAAGCGATCTCCGTGTTCCGGCTGCGCAGTACATTCGCATGTCTACCGACCACCAGCGGTATTCTTTGGAGAACCAGATCGCTGCCATCGCCGAGTATGCCGAAAAACGAGGGTTCGCTGTCGTTGATACCTACGCGGATGCCGGTAAAAGTGGCTTAAGCCTGAAGGGAAGAGACGGCCTGAAGCGGCTGTTGGCTGACGTTGTGACTGGGCAACATGCCTATTCTGCCGTTCTGGTTTTAGACGTCAGCCGATGGGGTCGCTTTCCGGACGCGGATCAATCCGCCCACTACGAATTCCTCTGTCGTAGCGCGGGTGTCGCGGTGGTGTACTGCGCCGAACCCTTTGAAAACGACGGCAGCATGGTCTCGACCATCCTAAAGAACATGAAGCGCGCAATGGCGAGCGAGTTCAGCCGCGAACTGTCTTTCAAGGTCTCAAGGGCACATCGACAGCAAGCCCTCCTTGGTTTCAGTCAAGGAGGCGTCCTGCAATATGGCGTGAGACGCCTCTTGGTGAACAAAGACCGGGAGCCGCTGTTTCTACTTAAGTCCGGCGAGCGAAAGGGGTTGAGTTCCGACCGTGTATTGCTTGTCCCCGGGCCACCGAATGAAATTAGTGTTGTGCAGCGGATATTCGACATGTTCGTGAATCAAAAGAGAAGCATGAGCCGCATTTCAACGAGTCTGAATCAAGAGGGGCTTCCTTCTACGAATGGTCGGGTCTGGAATCACCGGCGGGTCAAAGCCGTGCTCAGCAACGAATTGATGATAGGTTACTACGTCTACAATCGCAGATCCTATTTGCTGAAGGGCAGACCGAACCGGAACCCTCCTGAACAATGGACAAGAGCCCGGGTGATGGACCCGATTGTGGACGTAAGGCAGTTCGAGAAGGCTCAACGGGAACTCCGTTGTAAGCGGGGCTACGGTTATGAGAGACCGCGGATGGTCAAATGCCTCCAGCGCCTGTTCAAAGAAAAGAAGAAGCTTACCGTCTCGATTATCAACGCTTGCCCATATACGCCTGCTGCGGCAGCGTATGTTGCGCACTTTGGAAGCCTAAGAGCCGCCTATGCAGTTGTCGGTTATAAGCAGTGCTCCGCAGGTCCTAAGGCAGATCGACAGTACTCAGACGAAGAGCTTTTGGAGTGCCTTCGTCGACTGCAAACGGCATACGGATATGTCACGGTCGCACATATAAATGCTGACGCTGGGCTACCTAGGTATCAGGCTTTCCTAGACCGATTCGGCACGATGAGGACCGCCTATTCGCAGGCAGGCTTGCCTGCCACCAACTCGGAGCTGATCTCGGCGGGGCTTCTACGGGCAACCCTTCGACGCGAGAAAGATCAACAGGGAAGCTCCGGGCATCGACGCGGTTCTACTAAGAAAGCGAGTCGGAGTTAATCTCTATTTGTCCTCCGTATCGACCTTGTGGTCGAGCTGATCGAAACAGCGGATAAGTTGGTGGAGAGAGAATTTGCCGGTGCGGCCGACAACAATGTCGGAGACGTCGCGCTGTCCAATACCAAGCATCTCAGCCGACTTCGCCTTGGTCAGGCGGCGGCGTTTAATAATGGCGCGAATCTCACGGGCCAGCTCGGCTTTGAGCAGTTCCTCTTCTGGATTGTCAAAACCCAAGTCCGCAAAAACGTTGGCGCTGCTAATGTCGGCGGTGATTTCTCCTTTCATGCCTTTCTGCCGTCCTTCTTGGTCAGGTGACCGGCCGGGGATTGTTTCTTGCCTGCGCATTGGATGACGATAATCATTTTGGTTCCTCAAAGGACGTTGATCGTGGTGAGCTAGGCTTCGCCCGAGATTCTTTGAGAAGCTAACTTTGGCGCTCTGCAACCACCGCAAAGCCCGGTTTGAGTTTACAAACGAACCGTCCTATTTATCAGCGATAGCGAATATACTTAGAACCCTGCCAACGAGGACAGCAGTGCGGTCCTCAATCTGTTTTACGCTCCAACTGTCAGCTGACCCCAGTACATCATTCAGCTTAAGACCATTCTTATAACCGACGGGAAGTCCCTTGCTATCGACCCTGTCTCGCTTTTCTGAAAACCCTTTGTTCCCAAGAGCACTATTAAATCCGGAGATAGTAAGATTTCCAATCCTGTGGGCGTGAGACTGAATTAGCGCCTTTGCCACGGCTGCGTCTCCGCCAGCCATCATATCGACCCAATACGGGGGAACGTTTTGACCTTGTGGGAAAATGTGTTCAATCGACCAAACATACTGTTTGTTATCGACTCTCCATAGATCAACGGTTGTCTCTCTCGTCATTCCCTCCTCTGCGAGAGCGCACAAAACAAAACGAGTAACACCCACGTTCTCTTCGTAAATCGGCCCTTCCAATTTCTCCTCAAAGACCTTGTCGCTAGCTGAAACTGCCAGAAGGTCTTCAATCGCCGCGTCGACCACCCGATCACCTCGGAGAGGGGCCACCTTCTCGATTATCGACATGAATAAGCGGGTCAGATCGCGCGTCGGTGGCGTGTCCGTGAGATTCCTGCGAACAAAGAAGCGCGTTAGAAGACGAGCTATCTTGTCCAAATGCGAAGGCTGGAGTCCCAACTCTGATTGCTTCACAATGAGATACAATAGCAGCAGATGCGATGGCGCACCTTGAATTCGCTCCAGATCTTTCAACGGTTTGTCTAAAACTGAAAGCGCCGAGTTCTGGTTTCTAGAAAGCATTAGCGCATAGGATTCGGCTGCGCTTCGAATCCCTTGGAGCTGTGCGCCTGCGTCTTGATTGATCAACTTCTCGTATATCTGAATCAGGTTAGTACGTGTAGCAACTGGGCCAAGAGGGTCTTTTCTTTTATCTTTGTCGCTTCTAAATGGCCTATTTAAATCGTCCTTGAAGGCATTATAATAATGCCGGAAGAAGCGCTCTTGAACACTGTAATCGTCGCCGAGGTGCGAGAGCAGGGTGCTCCAAACGTCGAAGTAATAATCGACCTTATCGCTCGATGTAGCCTCCGCTCTGGCTAATAGTTTGTTCTTTATTAAATCAATTGCCGTAAGTGGCATTCCTCGATTGTTTAGCGATTCAAAGAGAGTATAAGCGTCTGCGTGGCTAGCAACCTCAATCTTAACTAAACATGCTTGGCTTACTTTGTCGAGAAGTTCCAAGATCGATACGAGCGGGTCGGCCGAAATATTGGCTGTCTCCTCAATCCGAGTTTGGAAATATCGATACGCGCGAAAAATCTTCCGATTTCCTGCATACGGGGGAGCATCAAAGGGGCTTACGGCACCCAATTCAGACAGAACGGCTCGATAGTCATTTAGGTTAAGGTTTTGAATCTGAGGAATAACGCGGAGTTGGTCAACTCCCTTTTTTAGCACAAGCTTGCGCTTGAGATTGAGCATTTCGATTTTCTGATCGTCGTTTAAAGCCTGCTCGCGAGATTTTAGTGACTGATAGATAGCGGCAAAGAGGAGGGAAAGAGTGGTCAAACGCTGCTGGCCATCTATGACCTCCAACCGCTGCACGTCGAGGCTATCGTTGGTCTGGTTGATACATATGATCGAACCTAGGAAATAACCGCCATCATTCTCCTGTACATCGTCAAATATTGTCTCCCACTGATTTTTCCCCCAAGTGTACTCTCTTTGATACCGGGGAACGGCGTAAACAACCGAGGCCTCTATGTCGAAAAGCTGTGAGATTGGATAATTGTTGACCGACTTTATCATCGCGTTGCCGTTATCCCTGCCATTTTGTCATGTCCCGATCCGTAAAAAAGACTACTCATCTCGATCAGGGTGAGAATTACGAAACGTTTCTAACTGCCTTGCAGCCGTCTGGCTATCGCGTCTCAGCAAATTGTAGCTCCAGGAGGGCTGGCGCAGCGACGGCAGCGTTTTCGCAGCTTGCGACCAAGGCCAGAAGACTTTGAAAGGGCCGACCGCCGGGCAGCGGTATGTTTGATCTTATCCCATCGTCTTCGCTGTGGCTTCAGGCATCGACGCAATCATTTCCTCGAAAGCCGCAAAGAAATTTGACAGGTTTTCGGCGTCACCCGTCACTGTTCACCGCGCCGCTGCATAGCCATTATCTTCATACTTTGGCCTTCCGCCACCCAGCCCACCACGCTTCCCATTGGGAGCAGAACCATCTCTCGCCTCGCGCCGGGTTTATGCGCGTAGCCGAATAATATTCCTGACCGGGCACGTGATAGATGTGCTCACCGCGATCGTTGATGTTTCCCTTGATGTCACAGCCCACTCTGCGCACGGCGACGGAGGTCGTTGACCTGACGGGATAATGAACATTTGGAAGTGAGTGTTGGGTGTCTGTTGCGACATAAGCGAGGGACGCCGTGCCAAGCAGCGCCAGAGAAATAGGGAGGCGAGCGCGCAGAAGCGAACGCCACCAAGGCCTCCGCCGTCTAACCCACGGCCGAACAGAATTGCCCATAGCCATCTCCCCGAGGGGAGAATGCTTCCGTCAGGCGGAAGAGTCTAGAGAGAGAAGAAAGCACTATCGGGCTATTCTGAACTGTCCTCGTCGCTTTCGTCGGGAGGGACTTCATCGTCTGGCGCTGGCTGTTGCTCCTCAACGTAAGCCTGACAACCTTCATTGAAGGATTGGCTATTGCCGTCGCAGTCGTTGGCGTCCGAAATACCATTTCGTTCGGCCCAATCGTATCCTGCTTGGTGGCCTGAACAGCCTGCGGTGCAGTCGTAACCTTCGAATGTTTGCTGCGCCACGGCAGGGTAGGCCGTAAGGCTTAACCACACGATAGCGCCAACGGCGGCTGATCTATTCATCGAGGTTCCGGCCTAAGCCGTCTTCCGCCGCGCGGCAGGCTTCTTGGCTTTGGCTGCAGGTTTTTTTGGGGCACCTTTTGCAGCCGCTTTTCGGCCGAGGCCTGAGGATTTCGCAAGGGCGGACCGCTGAGCAGCATAGTTTGGTGCCACCATCGGATAGTCTCGAGCCAAGCCCCACTTGGACCTGTATTCCTCCGGCGCCAGCCCATAGTGGACATTCAAGTGGCGCTTGAGGGATTTGAACCTCTTTCCGTCCTCCAAGCAAACAATGTAATCTGGGAACACGGATCTCTTGGGGTTCACCGCGGGAATAAGCTCAGGCTCTGTCGGCTTCGAAGGCAGGCCAATTCCCATCAAGGCAGAGTTGACGCTTGCAATCAGATCTGGAAGGCCGATCGCGGGCACTGGGTTGTTCTGCACGTACGCCGCAACAATCTCTGCAGTTAAACCCAACACACCGGCGTTACGAGTTTCTGCTGCAGCATCCGACATCGTTTCATCTCCCAATTGATTGCGTTTTTCGAATAGTCCGGAAAACCCGTCCGCGCAACTGTGACGGAAACGAACTCAGCGCCCGCAAACAACAAGTCACAAAACGCTTGGCAAGAAAGAGAGAATGCTCCACCGTCCAAAAGGGCAGAAAAGCTAGGTGGGGGAAGCATGGAGAAGGTCAACTTCACAAGTGGAGGCATCCACGTCACGGATGCAACCGCTATCTTCGGGAATGTGACTTATCAAATTTCAAGCATTGGAAGTGTGAGCATTAAGCAGGAGGCCGGAGGTTTCGGTGCTGTTTTAATTTTGGTGGCGATTATCTTTTCCATTTATGTTTGGATGAAAGCTGGCCTTCTGTGGGGGGTCCTCATTTTTTTCGGGTTAGGTTTCGCAACTACGATGCTGCCCTCCAAATCGACGCTGGTCTTGCGCACTTCCAGCGGCGACGTCCATGTGCTGTCGTCACATGACAAAGCGCTCGTTTCGCAAGTCAAAGGAGCTATTGAACAGGCTTTCAAGAACCGAGAAAGCTCGCGATAGCCGGTCCAAATTTTCGGTAATGCCAACCTTCCCATAGTTCGGCTAACGGGATCATCAACACGTTTCATGTTCGCAGCGACATTTAGGTAACTTCTATGCCTGCATATTCGGGAAAAGCCCAGCCCTACTTGAATGCCATCGCTGAGAGCGTATTTACCTCTCAACACGTCAGAGATTGGTTGATTAGGGGCACGTCGGCGGAACCAAATTACACCGGCAGTTCCGCCCTCGTAGACGAACAGCGCGCTGTGCGTTGGCGAACGCGGCCTACAATACAGCCTTTCTGGGCCAACTACTGGTGCGGTTTAGATAGTCGATGCACTTGTCGAATTCCCGATAGTAAGGGACTCGAGTCGGATGCCATCTTTTTCTTTCGAAATTCTCTAAACCGCATTCTCGCGGTCCATCTTGAATTCAAGCATTCAGGCGAACGGTTCGGCTACGGCCAGCCCGAGGCGTACCCACTTCGCGCCGCTTGTTTCGCCAAGACGTATCAGACGCGTCAAACCCTGAACGCCCATCATGACTGGACCACAGTCGTCTTTTGCGGCGCTGAGACCGCATCAGATGCGAGGCTTAGAAACTTCGAACGGGTGATCTACCACGCTGAAGCGATCTCCGTTATCGCTGGTTATCCTAAGGGGAGCCGCTGAGGCCTTGCTCAGCGCATTGAGAAGGGAAATATGGGGAAGCCATTCACACCTAAGGAACTGCGTATTCTATTCTCGTGCGCCGAAGACATATTTAAGTCCAAGTCACTTATAGCTCCTAAATCCATAAGCGAGATACCGCGCGACAGAACTCTCGCTAGGGAGCTTAGGATCAGAAAGAATAAGCATCTATACCTCACTGATTTTGGATTTGAGAAATTCATGCAAGTCGTCGAGATGGTATCTCGGCGCGATTATTTCGATGGAAAGGCAGACTATTCGGACATCTGGCGGGCATGGAAAAGCGCCGTACAGGATTGGCTATCTCAAGCTCTTATGCCTGACAATCCTCAAGAGGTCCTCGATGCCATATCTAATCTGGTCACCGGCGAGATACACGAGCATTTCTTCATCGTTCCAATTTTTGGCATAAAACTGGAATCAGAGGACTCATTCAGTCTCGGCCCGATGAGGATACTGCGAAGTCCGATTTCTGTCCTGAAATCGGCGAATGTCTCTTACGAGAAGCACCCGGATCCTTCTATATTGGAGGCTCGGCCCGGCGCTTTGTGGCTCCATGGTTCAGCTTTCGCGACTGAAAGAGTGGCGCGACGATTGTTCTCAGAGCAGACCGTGTTGGTCGTTGGCCTGATTGCAATCGCTGCCGCTGCTACATACGAGAATGGCGCTGCAGGGTTTCGCATCGGTACGGGCATGACTCCAGAGGACGCACCGGGCCGCTCAGTTTGGATGTCTTGGAGCCAAGCCGACAGTCACGTTACCACGCATTTTGGATCTCCAAGAGGACAGCCATTTTCGCTAGATACCGAGTTATCGGACAGGTCTGACGCGATGCGAATGATCGGGCTCGCGGCGACGAACTTACAGAAAGGCAACAAGACAGAGGTCGAGGAAGCAATCGAAAGGGCGATTTACTGGTTCTCAGATGCGCACCGCGACACTCCGCTGACCATGAGAATCGTCAAATATTGGAGCTGCGTCGAAGCCTTTTTCTCTCTTGAAAAGGAGAGGGTATCTCAATCTGTCTCGTCTGGGCTTGCGAGCATACTGACCTACGGTGGGTTTCGTTTCGTTCATTTCTCTGAATACGGGAAGCTGAAGAAGCAAATCAGCGACATGTACGATCTAAGATCGCTTGCAGTCCATCGCGGCGCCCACCAGCACGTCACTGAAAAAGACGTTGCCCGGTTTAGCCAATGGGTGGCTTGGATGATCATAGAAATTTTGCAATTGAGCCATTCTGGCTATGCAACGCTCAATCACCTCAAAAGAGAAGTCGATCGTCTGGACGCCATTAGCCGCACTTGAGTTCCGAGACCCTCGAAGGGTCTCAGTTGAAGTTGGCGTGGGGAACTCGTTCGACTGTCAGCGTCAGGTTGTTGTCCATCTGATGGAGCGAGGCGGTGAAGCGCTCGGACGTAGTCTGCCTGACACCGACATACTCGGTGTACTTGAACTGGTACGCTCCATCACCACGCATTTCCCAATGGCTGGACATGCCGTCCTCAAGCTGGAAGGTATCGACTATTTGTCGCGCGAAATCGTCGATCGACATGCCGCTGGCGATGTCGAAGTAGCACTGATAGAACCGCAGGCGAGCAGCGTGGCCGTCGCGCATCAAGATCTGCCCGCAAGCTTGTTGGTCCTTGACGATAAACAGCATCTGGCCCTGCGGTCCGTTTGGGTTCAAGCCTTTGGCAAGAGCGGAAAACGCTTGCAGGGTGCCAGTCCATTTCGAGCTTAAAGCAAACGAACGATCCACCGATTGCGTAAGCTGGGCTTCTGTCATTCCCAACTGGAGGCCGCGGAAGGTCGATCCGTTCGAAGGGGCGTCCGTGACGGATTCTTCAGCCACGTTTGGGGCAGTTTGTTCGGCATCGTCAAGACTGCTTTCTTCGGCAACCTCAGGAACGGGGTCTTCTCGATCGGCTCGCGCAACTCTGGCGGGACATAGCGCCTTGAACGCCTCAATCGCCACATCATAGTTGGCTCTGTAATCAAGCACTTCGTGCGGAACGACGTCTGGTTGAACTATGTAGGAATAATCGCCATTGGCAGCGCGGCCCTTGAATTGGAAGCCGTTGCCCCATGGACTGGTGAACTTTCCTGTAAAGCAATTTGCTACGATGCTCGCTTGAATTTTGGCGTCGGCCAACTTCTTGCCAACACATGTCTCACCGTCATCCCCGTTGGAATCGATACAGAAGCCCTTCGAGTTCGGGGCTGTGGGATCGAGGGTAATCTCGGCATGGTCCGTATCGATGCCGGACCGGCCTGTGATCGTGACAGTCATCCCGGCGCGTGATCCGTACGACAGGAGATCTCCAGTCTCCGCTGCGTTGGCAACGCTGAGGCTTGGATCTATGGCCAGTTCGGCGATCAGGAAGACCGCCGCGCAGGCGAGCCAGATCCATAGGTATCTGAGCGGTGCGCGTATGACGGCCGATCGACGCCAGAGATAGCCGACTGGGGTCAGCAGCATGAACGGAACGAGTGCCTTGCCCGTCGGGTTTTGCCCAGCGTTCTTGATCGCCTTGGCGTCCTTGTAAGCCAGCCAGAAAACGCCGATCGCTGCCCACAGCGATACGCCGGTGCTGATGGGCGGGGTGTTGGGATGGCCACCGGCGAGCAGGACGATCGTATCGGCAGCGAGGATGATCAGCGGCGAGAACGCGATCCATCTCGCCCATTTATCGACGACAGCGGTCGCGGGAACAGCCGCTTGAACAACACTCAGCGGAGGCGGAGTTACCCTGATTTCCTTTGGGACAATGTCCGTTTCGGAGGCCGCCTTCCACTGGCTGCCGAAAGCATCCGTCCAAACGCGCGTATTTGCCGGAAGCGCCTTACTCGAAAGCATGGCGGTCAGATAGGTTTCTTCGATCGGACCGCGCGGCTGTCCGTTTTCTTCGTAAAACCAGATCGTCATTTCGGGGCCGCTCCCGAAGGCGTGGTCTTGGCCTTTCGAGCGCTTCTCCATGCGAAGTACGCCATCACTGCCAGTATCAGATCTGCAAACGCCCAAATCTTCATATCGGTGAATGCGCTTGCCGCGATGAAGGCAAACAAGCTGCCGACGACGAAAATGATCGCCGAGATCAGCGGCAGGCCGAAGGCGAAGGCGCCGCCGACGAAGAACAGCAAACCGACCAACACGCCGACTGACCCAGCGCCCGCTAGGTCATGGTTGGCCGCGATGCTTCCACCCGTCGCGACCGCGCAGGACTGCAGCATCGAAATCATGCCAAGCAGAATGCCGATAATTCCAACTGCGATTTTCATTTCAATCCCCCTGAAGCTTCGTAACCGGTTGCTTAGAACCTGAAGCAATCCCCACGCCAAATAGGGGACTG
>NZ_RZQA01000379.1:0-5884 GCF_004022915.1 Mesorhizobium sp. M7A.F.Ca.US.006.04.2.1 | reverse complement strand
GACCTACGGGCCGCTTTCGGTGACGGATTTCGTCAAGCGCTCGTCGGTCGGCTATGTCACCTCGGTGGCCTATCCGGAACTCGCTCTGCACGCCCGCAGGCTCGCCCGCTACGAGGGCTTCAGCTCGCATGAGAACGCGGTCTCGGAGATCCGCGACCGCTATCTTGCCGGCTAAGCGGAACCGATCGCGATGAAGGCGGCACGACTTTACGGGCCCGGCGATCTGCGCGTCGAAGACATCGCGACGCCGGGCGCGCCGGATGCAGGCTGGGTGAAGCTGAGGGTCGATGCCGCCGGCATCTGCGGTTCGGACCTGCACAATTTCCGCACGGGACAGTGGATAAGCCGGTCGCCTTCGACGGCCGGCCATGAACTCACCGGCACGGTGACCGCCATCGGCGCGGGCGTCGACGCCTTCGCTATCGGTGACAGGGTTGTCGCCGATTCCCGCTTCTGGTGCGGAGACTGCGCGCAATGCCAAGCCGGCAGGCGTCATCTCTGCGCGTCACTGGGCTTCGTCGGAGAGGTCTGCGACGGCGGTTTTGCCGAACAGGCGGTGCTGCCTGCACGGCTTTTGCATATCATCGGTGCCGGGCTCGACGAGCGGGTCGCGGCAATGGCCGAGCCGCTGGCGGTGGCGCTGCACGCGGTGCGGCGCCTGCCGAAAACGACAGGCTCCGTGCTGGTCGTCGGTTGCGGGCCGATCGGCGGTCTTGCCGCCCTGCTGTTGTCGCGGACCTTCGCCGGCACCGTGCTGATCGCCGACCGCAACCAGAGCCGCTGTGCCCGGGTGGCGCGGGTGACGGGTGCCCGGATCGTCGATCTGAGCCGGGACGCCGTTGCCGCCGCAACTGCCAATGCCCCGCTGCTCGCGGCCATCGAGGCGACCGGCAGCGTCGCGGCGCTCAATCAGCTGCTCGGCGTTCTCGATCCCGGCGGTACGATCGCCATGGTCGGCATCTTCCACGGCCGCCTCGACATTGATCCCAATACGCTGGTCGAACGCGAAATCGGGTTGCTGGGATGCCATGCCTTTGCCGACGAACTGCCCGAGGCCGTGCGGATGCTGGGTGAATTGAGCGAACCGCTGCTGGCGCTGATCGACCAGGAGATCGGCCTGGATGACATTCCGGCTGCCTATGAGCGGCTGTTGGCGGGGCGCAGCGACGGCTTGAAAACAATTATCCGCATGCGGCAACCTGTCGAGTCGTGATTTCCGATGAATCGCCGGAAAGGACTTTTGAAATGATCACTTTGCCCGACACCGCCAGCCCTCTTTACGAGAAGGTGAAGGACTACATCCTGGCAAACATCGGAACGGGCCGGTGGGGCAAAGATCGCAAGCTGCCGTCCGAGAATGAGTTGGTCGCTTCACTCGGCGTCTCGCGGATGACGGTTCACCGGGCGCTCAGAGAATTGACCTCGGCCGGGTTTCTGATCCGCCTGCAAGGTGTGGGAACCTTCATCGCGCCACCGCGGCCACAGTCGACGCTGATCGAGATCAACAACATCGCAGCCGAGATCGTCGAGCGCGGCAACAGACATCGTTCCGAAGTCCTCGTCCTCGAAACCATCATGCCGACAAAAGAGCTGGCGCTGTCGTTCGAATTTCCAAAGCGCGTCTCGATCTATCATTCCGTCGTCGTCAATTTCGAGAACGATCTGCCGGTGCAACTCGAAGAGCGCTTCGTCAATCCGAGCCTTATCCCCGACTATGACAAGCAGGATTTTTCGAAGACGGCGACCTATGACTACCTCATGCAGAAAACCCCGGTGACCGAGGTCGAGCATATCATTTCCGCCATCCCGGCGGATGCCGAGACGGCGCGGCATCTGGGCATCGATGTCGGCGCCTGCTGCCTTTTCCTGCACCGCCGGACATGGACGGGCGCGGTGGTGGCGACGATCAGCAAGCTGACTTATGCCGGCAGCCGCTACTCGCTCGGCAGCCGCTATTCCCCTTCAAAAAGCAGCTGACGGAAGCAGGTCGAATGCAAGAGCGACAGATGACGCCGGCGCCGAGCCGCACGGCGCGGATCCGGGCACTCGCGCAGCATGATGTTGCCGAAGCACAAAGCGCGCTGGCGGCATTGCTGGGCGACCTGTTCGCGATGCGTCCCCGCAATGTCCGCATCAACTTCGATAAATACAGCCTCAATTCGTTGAACGGCTTCTTCGAGGACGACGGCAAGGCCTACTTCTTCAAGTTCCATCAGGAGGAGCGGGAAGAGGCGATGACGGGCGAGTATTACCGCGCCGAGATTCTGTCGCGCGCCGGCCTGCCGGTTGATCAACCCGTGCATATGTCGGTCCAACCGGGCGAGCAGATCCTTGTCTATCGCCGGCGCACGGATCCGAGGTTTTCGGATGTGCTGTTCGCGCTGGATGCGCAGGACGACGCCGGCAAACGGCGAGAAGCCGTTCTTGCCGAGCGCGACCTGTCGGCCAGGCTGCTCAAGGTCTATCTCGAAACGCTGCATCCGGTAACCGTCGAGGACGTGGCGGCGGAACCGATCCACAGGCTGTTTCATGAGCGGCTGATCGATGCCGACACGCGCTTGCCGCCAGGCGGCCGGCTGGCCGATTTCTATGTCGGCAAGCCGTTCGTCTTTCCCGGTGCCGAGCTGGATTGGGATAGGTTTTCCCGGCTGAAATTCGTCATCAATGGCGAGCAGTACACCGACAGCGTCGGTGAGCTTTTCGATGCCGCCGCTGTGCGCTTGCGGCCGGACCGGCTTACCGATGCAGGCGGCGTGGTCGCGCATGGCGACGCCCACAACGCCAATGTCTGGTACACGGCGAAGGCGGGGAGGGCGGAGCTGTCCTTCTTCGATCCTGCCTTTGCAGGCTCGCATATCCCGACGCTGCTGGCGGAGGTGAAGGCGACGTTCCACAACATCTTCGCCCACCCGTTCTGGCTCTATGATCCGGCGACCGCGACCGAGGCTTTTCGCGCCCATGCGCGGCTGGACGGAAACCTGCTCCATGTCGACACGGACTGGGACCTGAGCCCCGTCCGCCGCGACCTGCTGGAGGTCAAGGCCACAGCGCTGTGGCGGCCACTGCTGCTTGAGCTCAAACGGCGCGGCATGCTGCCGGCCGATTGGCGCGCGGTGCTCCGGGCCGGTCTCTTCCTGTCGCCGACGCTGGTCATGAACCTGCGCGCCGGCGCACGCAGCCACACGCCGGTTTCTTCCCTTATTGCCTTTTCGGTGGCGGTCATGGTCGGCAGCGAACCTGTTGCCGGAACCGATCGGGTGACCGATTTTCTAGACCGGATCGATCCCGGAGAGCGTAAAAATTGAGTCTTTCCAACTTGTATATGCATGTATGTATTTTAGTCTTGACATCCGCTCCCGCTGACGCTGAAATATCCGCGCACTTCACCATGAAGTGGCAGGTAAGACGCCGAGGCACAGTGCCGCAAGAGCAGAAACCCGCAGTCTCACCGGACCGGCTACCTCAGTCAGAAAAAGCGGTCCGATCATCAAGGGGAACAAGGATGATGCGTAACCTAACAGGACAATTTCGCGCGCTCGTGATGGCCGCCGCCATCGGGCTCGCCGCCGCCCCGGCGGCCTACGCGGCCGATGCGGCCATTCCCACCACGCCCGAGGCAGGAGCGTTCAAGATCGGCATCGAGCCCTGGCTCGGCTATGGCCAGTGGCATGTCGCCGAGGCCAAGGGCCTGTTCAAGACGAACGGGCTGAGCGACGTCCAGATCGTCAACTTCGCCGAGGACAAGGACATCAATGCAGCACTTGCAAGCGGCCAGCTCGACGCCGCCAACATCGCCACCCACACGGCGATGGGCATGGTTGCGGCCGGCCTGCCGGTGAAGATCGTGCTGCTGCTCGACGTCTCCATGACCGCCGACGCGATCATCGCCGGCAAGGACGTCACCTCCATCGCAGACCTCAAGGGCAAGCAGGTGGCCTTCGAGGAAGGCACGACGAGCGACATCCTGCTCAAATACGCGCTCACCAGGAACGGCATGTCGATCGACGATGTGAAACCGGTTCCGATGCCTGCGTCCGACGCCGGCAGCGCCTTGATCGCCGGCCAGGTGCCGGTCGCGGTGACGTATGAACCGTACCTCACCGTCGCCATGGCGCAGAACAAGGACCTCAAGCTGCTGTTCACCGCCGGCGAGGATCCCGGCCTGATCAGCGACGTGCTGGTGGTGCGTGACGAGGTGATCAAGTCGCGGCCCGGCCAAGTGCTGGCCATGATCAAGAGCTGGGACGCAGCGCTCAAGGACTACAATGCCGATACGCCCGGTGGGCGCGCCATCATCGCCAAGGCTGTCGGTTCGGACGTCAAGGACCTCAACACCGCCTTTGACGGCGTGCGTTACTACTCACTCGCCGAAAACAAGGCGGCGCTGACCGGTGATTTCACCACCAAGACCTTCGCCGATGTCGAAGCCGCCGCCAAGAACGCCAAGCTGCTGCAGGCCGATGTGACGCCGGAGCAGATGATCGACCCGTCATTCGTCAAGGCGGCGGAATGACCAAGGCCGGATCGCGGTGGTGACGCAGATGCCCGGGGAGCGTCCCGCTCAAACGGATCCGGCTCGTCCCACGAAACAGGCGAGGCGTCGCCGATCCTCCGGCATCGGCGTGCCCATCGCCAGGTCGCGCTTCCTGGTGATCGCGGTGGCCGTGTTCGTCGGGCTCGGCCTTGCCTGGTGGGCGGCGACCGGACTGGGGTTGGTAAAGCCGATCTTCCTGCCATCGCCGGGCAGCGTCGCTATGCAGATCGCCAAGCTCGCGGCCGACGGCACGTTGTGGCTGGACCTCAAAGCCTCGATGTACCGTATCTCCATCGGCTTCCTCATCGCCTCGGCCCTGTCGATACCGATCGGCGTGCTGATCGGCAGTTTCCGTTCCTGGGAAGCGGCCATCGAGCCGCTGGTGGATTTCATCCGCTACATGCCGGTCGTCGCTTTCGTGCCGCTCTCCATCCTGTGGGCCGGCACCGGCGATTCGCAGAAATTCCTGATCATCTTTATCGGCACGTTCTTCCAGCAGGTGCTGATGATCATGGACAATGTAAAACGGGTTCCAGCCGATTTCATCGGCCTTGGGCGCACGCTAGGCCTGCCGGATCGCAAGATCCTGACGCGCATCGTCGTGCCCAGTGCCTTGCCGGGCATCTGGGATACGCTGCGCATCAGCCTGGGCTGGGCATGGACCTGGCTGGTGCTGGCCGAACTCGTCGCCGCCACTTCGGGGCTCGGTTATCGCATCACCGTGTCCCAGCGCTATTTCCAGACCAACACCATCATCGGCTACATCCTGCTGCTCGGCCTGCTCGGCCTCATCACCGACCAGGTGATGAAGGCGCTGGAAAAGGTGCTGTTCAAGCAAGAGGGCCGCTCGCAATGAGGTCCAGCCGATGAGCCCCAAATTGCGGATCGCCGGTCTCCACAAGAGCTTCGGCACGGGCGAGCGGCGCACGGAAGTACTGCGCGATATCAACCTCGATCTTGCCGACAACGAGTTCGTCTCCCTGGTCGGCACGTCGGGCTGCGGCAAGAGCACGCTGCTGTCGATCGTGGCCGGACTGCAGGACTTCGACGCGGGCGATCTCAGCATCGATGGCGCGCCGATCCTGCAGCCTGGTCTCGACCGTGGCGTCGTCTTTCAGTCCTACACGCTGCTTCCCTGGCTGACGGCGCGGCAGAACATCGAGTTTGCCCTCAAGGCCGCTGGTTACGATCGCCCGACCTGCCGCAGGATCGCGCTGGAGCATCTCGAACTCGTCAAGCTGTCTGGTAGTGCGGACCGCTATCCGGCCGAACTCTCGGGCGGCATGAAACAACGCGTCGCCATTGCGCGCGCGCTTTCCTACCGGCCCAAGATGCTGTTGATGGACGAGC
>NZ_RZQA01000378.1:0-5892 GCF_004022915.1 Mesorhizobium sp. M7A.F.Ca.US.006.04.2.1 | reverse complement strand
CGGCCGATTCGCCGATCCGCATGCCGAGCCGCTGGTCGGCGCCTTCGAAGTTGCGCAGGATGTCGCCGGCGCGCGCGGCCAGCGACTGGGCCGTTTCGATGGCGCGGGCGACCAGCTTCTGGTCGGCGGCATCGAACGTGCCTGCAATTTCGCTTGCACGAGCTGCCAGATGGTCGGCGGTGTCCTGAGCCCGGGCGGTCAGCTGATCTGCGGTTTCCTGGGCGCGGGCGGCGAGCTTCTGGTCTGCCGCTTCGAAGGTGCCGGCGATCTGATTTGCGCGAGCGGCCAGTTGATCGGCGGTTTCATGGGCACGGGCCAGCAGCGAGCTGGACGTGTCGTCCGCGCGGGCAAGCAAGGCGTTCGACGTATCTTCTGCACGGGCGTGCAGGCGACGGTCGGCCTCCTCGAAGGTGCGGGCGATGTCTTCGGCCCGCGCCAGCAGGGCGGCGGAGGTCTGCTCGGCGCGCTCGGCGATCTTCCGGTCGGCGTCGCTGAACGCGGCACCGGCCTGCTCGTGCAGGGTGCTGGTGACTTCCAGCACCTTTTCGCGCAGGGCGCCGGCGACAAACACGGCGCTCTTCTCGAGCACGGCGCGGACGTTGTCGACGCCTGTCGAGAGCGCACGTTCCATGGTGCCGGCGCGCTCCTCGATGATGCCGGTCTGGCGACTGAACGCCTGCTCGATCTTCTCGACATCGGCAGCGATCGCGTCGGAAATGCCGGTGCTTCTGGCAGCGATCTGGTCGATATGGCCCGACAGCGAGCGGTCAACGTCCTTGCGGGTCTCGGCGAGCCTGCCGAGATCGTCTTCCAGCGCGCGGGTCAGCATATTGCGGCCTTCGGACAGCTTGCCGACATGTCCGGCGATGACGTCGTCGATGTCGCTGCGGCTTTCGGTCAGCTTCTGCAGGTCGGCTTCGAGGGCGCGTTTGAGAATGTCGCGGCCCTCGGCCAGCTTCTCGACCTGGCCGGCAACCAGACCGTCGATGCTGGAGCGGCTTTCGGCCAGCTTGGCGAGATCGGCTTCCAGCGCGCGCTTGAGAACATCGCGACCTTCGGCGAGTTTCTCGACCTGGCCGGCGACCAGACCGTCGATGCTTGAGCGGCTCTCGGCCAGTTTGGCAAGATCGTCCTCGAGCGCCTTGGACAGGGTCGAGCGCTCCTGGACAAGCCTTTCCGCGTGGCTGTTAACGAGGCCACCGACGTTTTCGAGGTCGGCTTCAAGCGCTTTCGACAGCGTCGAACGATCCTGGACGAGCCTTTCGGAATGGCTGTTGACCAAGCCATTGACGCTTTCGAGGTCAGCCTCGAGTGCCCGGGCGAACTGTGCCCGGTCATCGACCAGTTTCTGCGACTGGTCGGCAATGGTCCCCTTGATCGCATTGAGGTCGGATTCCAGAGCGCGCCGCAGAATATCTCGGCCCTCGGACAACTTCTCGACCTGACCCGCAACCAGCCCGTCGATGCTGGAACGGCTGTCGGCCAGCTTGGCGAGGTCGTCCTCAAGGGCCCTGGACAGGGCGGAGCGGTCTTGGACAAGCTTGTTCATGTGATCGGCGATGACGCTGTTCACATTCTGCAGGTCGGCTTCCAGGACCCGGGAAAGCTGACCGCGATCCTCGGCCAGCTTTTCCGACTGGCTTGAGATAACGCCCTTGATCGTGTTCAGGTCGGATTCCAGCGCGCGCTTGAGAATGTCGCGGCCTTCCGCCAGCTTCTCGACCTGACCGGCGACCAGACCGTCGATGCTCGAACGGCTTTCGGCCAGCTTGGCAAGGTCGGCTTCAAGGGTCTGCGACAGCAGGCTGCGGTCCTCGGCCAACCGTCCCGAATGGCTTTCGATCAGGCCGCGTATGCCGGACAGATCATTGTCGAGCGAATGGGAAAGCTGCGTGCGGTCTTCCGCCAGTTTGGCGGAATGGGTTTCGATGAGGCTCTTGATGCCGACGATGTCGTTTTCCAACGCCTTGGCGAGCACGGCGCGGCCTTCGGCGATTTTTTCCACCTGACCGGCGACCAGACCGTCGATGTCGGCGCGGCTGTCGGACAGTTTTCCGAGATCGGCTTCCAAAGCGCGCGACAGAATGTTGCGGCCCTCGGCGAGTTTTCCGACATGTCCGGCGACCATTTCATCAATGATCGTACGAGCTTGCACCAGCTTCCCGGAGTCTTCATTCAAGGCAATAGAGAGCCTGTTGCGACCTTCTTCCAGCCTTTCGAGATGGCTGCCGAGCGATGCATCGATGGCCGCCCGCGATTCATTGACCTTGCGCAGATCCTCTTCGAGAGCGCGCGAGATCAGGCTGCGGCCTTCGGCCAGCTTCTGCACCTGGTTGGTTACTGCCGCATCGATGCCGGCGCGGCCCTCGGCGAACTTCGCCAGGTCGGCCTCCATGGCCGCGGCCATGCGCTCGCGGCTTTCGGACAGTTTCCTGCTGTGGTTCTCGACAGCTTCCTCGATGCCGACGCGGGCGTCGGCGAGCCGCTGGATGTCACTGTCGAACGAACGCGACACGACGTGACGGGCGGCTTCCATGCGTCCGGCGAAGTCGCTGGCGCGGGCTTCGAGCATAGAGGAGGTCGAAGTGACGATGTCGGCCATGTCGGCGCCGATCTGGGTCTTGCCCTGATCGATCATCGCCGACAGCGTGTCCTTGCTCTCGGCGAAGGTGTGCGCGATTTCGCGGGCGCGCTCGACCAGCGTTTCATTGATCTGGCGGGCGCGGGCCTCGAGTGCCGCATTGAGCTTCTGCGTTCCGGTGTCGAGCGCCTCGGCGCGGGTCTGGAACTCGCTGATCAGCGCCTGGCCGCGTTCGGCGAGCGTGCGCTCGATGCCGTTGAGGCTGGCCTCGAATTCGGAATTGAGGGTGCGCGCGGCGCCGCCAAGCAGCGACACCATGCCGGTGGTGCGATCGTCGAGTAGATCGGTCAACGACCGCGTCAGTCCGTCCGTGGTGTCCGTCAGCTTGGCAATGCGGGTGTCGAGAAGGCTGGCGAAGGCCTCGCCCGAGGTCGACAGACGGTCGGTGATCGAATCGAGCCGGCCTTCGACGGAATCGAAGATCGACATCGAGCTTTCGTTGATGCGGTCGATCAGCGTGTCGCCGGAATTGGTGATCGTCATCGACAATTTGGTCGATGCATTGAGGATCGAGTCGCGAATGATGTCGGAAGCCGCGCCGATCTCGTCCTTCAGCGTCTCATGCGCGCCGGTAATCGAGGCGCGGACGCGCTCGGCATGGGTGACGACGGCTTCGCGCTCGCTGCCGAGGCCGTCGACCAGCGAACGGATGCGGGATTCATTCTCGGAATAGGAGCGTTCGATCTGGTTGACTTCGCTGTGGACAAGCGTTTCCAGTTCGACGGCGCGGGCAAGCGTGCGTTCGATGCCTTCGCCCATCGCCGCGACCTCGCGACGAACGGCCTGGCCGATCATCATGACGCGATCCTGGGCAAGGTTTTCCGGCTCGGTCAGGCGGAAGGCCACTTCGGTCATCGACTGTGCGGCGATGCGCATTTCCTGGGCGCGGCGAATCATGGCGGCGAAGGCCCAGAACAGGATGACAGGCACGATGGCCGCGACGGCGAGGCCGATCAGTTCCGGACGGGCGAGGAACTGGTCGAGCGTGCGGATTCTCCAAATGCTCGGTCCGAAAAGCAGATTGGCCAAACCACCGGCACCGGCGAACCAGGCGAGCGAAACGAAGGCGACGACCCAGTAAATGGTGTTCGAGGCACGCCTGTTGAGGCTGTGCAGGAGCGTCTTGTAATCCTTCTGGCGATCGTCATTGGCCGGCGCGAAACCTGCGGGCTGGGCGCCATTGCGCGGTTCCACGGGGCGCAATTCGGCAGGTTTGGCCTTGGGCGCGGGTTTCGCGGCCTGGTTTTGGTTGACCACCGGCTCCGGGTTCTGTTCCGGCTTATGATTGCGTCCCTCGCGCGCCAGCTCGTCGGCCGCCTGGGATATCTGCGCTTCAAGATCCTCCATCGAAGCCGCGATATCGAGGTCGCCGCTGCCGATCTCATTGCTGAGGTCGAGATCGAGCGCCTTTTCCAGTTCCCTGGCCACTTCGCTGTCGAGAGTTCTCGTCGTCGGTTTCTTTGCCATGCCTTCGCTACCCTGTACTAGCTGCCGCGGGCTTATAATTTTGTTTGTCTTGCCCCGCGCAGGAGGCTGAAAATGGACCCCTCGTATCGTAATGACACAGGGGGGTAAAGAAAACATGCATTCCGCGGGATACGTAAAACTTTAAATATAAGGTTAACGGAACTGTGATTTGGACGCCGCTTTGGCAACATTTTTCCGGGCCATTCATTAACCCGTTGTCCATTGGATTCGCCTAGGTTTTTGGGCGAGTCGAAGAAACGGAGTTCGAGTTCATGCGTGGCGAAAGCGGCATCGCCTTCTCAATGCCCGGGGGAGATGTATCCGGACCAAGACGGTCACGGCCGGTCGATTTGGCACACCTTGCCCGCCAGACGATGGGTGACCGCAGCCTAGAGCAAGAGGTTCTGGCGCTATTTGTACAGCAGGCGCTGTCCGTGCGCGACAGAATAGTCGACGCCGATATCAAGGACCGGCTTCTGCTCGCCCATGGATTAAAGGGTTCGGCACGGGGCGTGGGCGCCTTTGCCATCGCCGATTGCGCCACCGAGATCGAGCACCGGCCGGAAGACGGCCAGACGCTCAAGCGGCTTGGTACGCTGATCGACGAAGTGCGCGATTTCATCGCCGCCATCAACCGCTGAATCCGCGCCGAATCCGATTTGCGGAAAAACGTCATCGGGCGGCGCTTTCATGCGGCAGTTGACTTGTCAGCCGGAGTGATTATCTCGGCTGCAACTCCCTTCAGGTGACAAATGACCAAGCTGACTTTCATTGCCCATGACGGCACGCATTTCGACATGGACGCCGAGAACGGCTCTACGGTCATGGAGAACGCGATCCGCAACGCCGTGCCCGGGATCGAAGCCGAATGCGGCGGTGCCTGCGCCTGTGCCACCTGTCACGTCTATGTCGACGAAGCCTGGACGGCTGAAGTCGGCGAGCCGGAAGCGATGGAAGAGGACATGCTGGACTTCGCCTACGACGTCCAGCCCAATTCGCGCCTGTCATGCCAGATCAAGGTCCGCGATGCGCTTGACGGCTTGGTCGTGCGGGTGCCTGCCCGCCAGGGATAAGCGCAACCTTTTTGCCAACTGATTTTTCCCGCTGTGGCTTGGCAGCGGGGCGATGGTCATGCAGTGTCCTGCTGTTTCACCACAGCGCCGCGCGTCCTCTTGGACGCGCAACGGACGCTGTAGCACTTTTATTTGCGCATGATCCTTTCCGAAAATCGTTCCGATTTTCGGGGTCATGCGCAGCGAGGCACAGGCATGACCGACATCACCAGGACAGACGTGCTTATTGTCGGGGCAGGGCCGGTCGGCCTGTTTGCCGTGTTCGAGCTCGGCCTGTTCGACATGAAGTGCCACCTGATCGACATTCTCGATCGGCCGGGCGGCCAATGCGCGGAACTTTATCCGGAAAAGCCGATCTACGACATTCCAGGCTGGCCTTCGATCTCGGCGCAGGGGCTGGTCGACAAATTGCTCGAGCAGATCGCGCCGTTCAAGCCCGATTTCAGCTACAACCGAATGGTTTCCAGCCTGGAAAAACTGGAGGACGGCAGTTTTCGCGTCACCACCGACGAAAACGAGGTGTTCGAGGCCAAGGTGGTGGTGATTGCCGCCGGCGGCGGCTCCTTCCAGCCCAAGCGTCCGCCGATCCCCGGCATCGAGCCCTATGAAGGCAAGAGCGTCTTCTATTCGGTGCGCCGGATGGAGGATTTTCGCGGCCACGACCTCGTCATTGTCGGCGGCGGCGACTCGGCGCTCGACTGGACGCTGAAC
>NZ_RZQA01000377.1:0-5894 GCF_004022915.1 Mesorhizobium sp. M7A.F.Ca.US.006.04.2.1 | reverse complement strand
TTACAGGAGCGGCTTGTGGGAGGCAAGTGGGCCGCGGGCCGTGTCGTAAGCACATGAGTTGTCCGGATTAGCACGTGAGTTGTCCGGTTTTATCGCCAGCGAATGGAGGCTGGGGATGAAGCGGGCCGCAGGCCGTGCAGGACAACGAATCCGGGTTAACGGGCTTCGGAGCCTTTGCCGGCGCGTTGGCCGACGAAGCGTCAAACGAAAAACCCGCCTGTTCGGCGGGTCACTGGCGCAAATCAGCACCATGGATGAAAATGTACCTTAGCTGAGGGCAGGGAGTCAAGAAAAAATTCCTATCATTAAAAAACTTTCGGCACAAAAGCTGCCAACACCGCCGAACTGACTGTCGCCGCCAGGCCTTTGTTCAGCTGAGTTCGGCAGGCCGTGTCGTAAGCAGTCGTCCGGATTAGGCAGCAGATGAGTTGTCCGATTTGTCTGCCGGCTGGTTGAGACGGGCGGCACCCCGACGCGCGTGCTCTTCCCCAGGCGCGGCAAATGGGCCAGACTTGGGCGACGGGTTGCGATGTCCAGTCACCGGGAGGGGTCGTCCATGAATTTCGTGTTCTTCTCGCCGCATTTTCCCGCCAATGGCGCGGATTTCTGCGACCGTTTGAAGAAGGCCGGGGCCAGGGTGCTCGGTATCGGCGACGCGCCCTATGACGCGCTCGACGCCAAGCTGAAGGCGGCGCTCAGCGAGTACTACCGTGTCGCCGACATGGAGGACTATGATCCGGTGTTCCGGGCAATGGGGCATTTCATCCACAAGTGGGGCCGCATCGACCGCTTTGAATCGCTCAACGAACACTGGCTGGAGCTGGAAGCCAACATCCGCACCGATTTCAACATCTACGGCACCAAGCTCGATTTCGTGAAGAACCTGAAGCGCAAGAGCCGCATGCGTGCCTTCTTCCGCAAGAGCGGCGTCGACACCATCGCGCAGCGCAAATGTTCCGACCGCGCCGGGGCCATGACCTTCATCCGGCGCGTTGGCTATCCGGTGGTGGTCAAGCCCGACAGCGGTTCCGGCGCATCGAACACCTTCAAGATCTCCAACGCCAAGGAGCTCGACCAGTTCTTCCGGGACAAGCCCGAGGACGTGACCTTCGTCATGGAGCAGTTCATCGAGGGGCTGGTGGTGACCTATGACGGGCTGGTCAACCGCGACGGCGAGGTGGTGCTGGCGGCCAGCCACCGCTACGACCAGAGCGTCATGGAGGTGGTCAACAAGGACCGCCACATGAGCTATACCTGCTTTCCCAGGATCAACCCGGCGGTCGAGGAGGCCGGTCGAAAGATCCTGAAAGCATTCGACGTGCGGGAACGCTTCTTCCACATCGAGCTGTTCGAGACCAAGGACGACCGTGTCATCGCGCTGGAGGTCAACATGCGCCCGCCCGGCGCGTGGATGACCGATGCGATCAACTATACGTTCGACATCGATGTCTATGCGGCGTGGGCCGACATGGTGGTCAGGGATGCCGCCGGCGGCCCTTACGAGGGCAAATATTTCACCGCCTATGCCAGCCGCAAGCGACGCCTCCACTATTTGCACAGCCATGAGGACGTGCTAGCCGCGCACCGCGACAAGATCGTCCACCATCAGGCCATCGAAGAGGTTTTCAGCCGCGCCATGGGAAATTACGCCTACCAGATGCGCTCGAAAGACGAAGCAGCGCTGCGCGAAGCGGTCGCGTACATCCACGCGGAAAAGGCGTGAGGCGATGGACATTTCCTATCACAAGAATTTCTCGAGCCAACTCGGCCGCGACATGGAATACAAGCGCTACGGCCATGCCGGCCGGCCGGTGGTGGTGTTTCCGACCTCGCAGGGCCGGTTCTACCAGTTCGAGGATTCCGGCGGGGTGGGCGCACTGGCCGAATTCATCGACACCGGCCGCATCCAGC
The DNA here is from genome assembly GCF_004022915.1 of Mesorhizobium sp. M7A.F.Ca.US.006.04.2.1. NCBI lineage: Bacteria > Pseudomonadati > Pseudomonadota > Alphaproteobacteria > Hyphomicrobiales > Phyllobacteriaceae > Mesorhizobium > Mesorhizobium sp. M7A.F.Ca.US.006.04.2.1. The sequence continues at coordinate 3,983 of NZ_RZQA01000377.1, read as the reverse complement.
TGTTCACGGTCGACGGCGTCGATTCGGAATCCTTCTTCGACAAGCATGCCGACGCGGCTCATCGCATTGCCCGCCACGAGGCCTATTTCCGCTATGTGCGCGAGGAAGCGCTGCCGGACTTCCTGTCCACGGCCGAGCAGGCCAATGGCGGGCGCAAGCTGAAGCCGCTGTTCTCGGGCTGTTCGATGGGCGGCTATCACTCCTCGAACTTCGTCTTCCGCTTTCCCGAACTCGCCAGCGGCGTCATCGCGCTGTCGGGCGTCTATTCGGCCCGCGATTTTTTCGGCAGGGCGCTCGAGGGCGACATTTTCTACAACTCGCCGCTGGACTATCTGCCCGGCATCGTCGATCCCAAACTGCTGGCCCGGCTGAAGACGCTCAGGCTGATCTTCTGCTGCGGGCAGGGCGCGTGGGAAGAGCGGATGCTGGTCGAGACGCGCAGGTTGGAACAGATCCTGCGCGACAAATCCATTCCCGCCTGGGTCGATTATTGGGGCGGCGATGTCAGCCACGACTGGCCGTGGTGGCACAAGCAACTGGTCTATTTCTTCGGCCGTTGGCTGGATGAGGACCTGATGCACAGGCTGGATTGATAGCGAGGCCCGTCCGCTGACGGCTACCCTTTCTGGCATGCCGGCAGGGCGGCGGTTTCGCGCTCGGAAGCCGATACGCGACGCAGGCCAAGGAAGACGACAAGGGCGGTGACGACGGTGATCGCCGCCAACACGATCAGCAGCCTGTCGAACGCCGTCTCGTAGGCCTGGACCAGAACAATGGCTCCGGCTTGGGGCAAATGTTGTGCTGCTTCGCCGAGATTGCCGGTCACCAGCAACTGGGCTGCCGCCGCTGCGTCCGTCGAAGATGCCATTCCTTGTGCGGCGAGCTGCGCGGCGGCAAAGCCGGAAAGCGTCGCCATGACGATCGCCAGCGCCACACCCTCGCAGGCGACGCGGGTGGTGTTGAAGATGCCGACCGCCATGCCGGCGCGCTCCCTTGGCACGACGCTGACCGCAAGCCCGTCCATCAATCCCCAGGGCAGAGCGATGCCGACGCCGATCAGCATCAGCGGCGCCATCAGCGCACTATCGACCGGAGGTGTCAGGCTCAGCCAGACAAGCCCGGCGGCAGCGACGAGCAGGCCGACGCCGCAGATGGTGGCCGGTGCGATCCAGCGCGCCAGCTGGCCGGCGAGCATCGGCAGGATCAGCAGCGGACCTGAGAGGCAGATCATCAATTGCCCGGCCTTGATCTCGTTCATCCCTTCGATGCCGATGAAACGGATCGGCAACAGGACGAGCAGGACGACGAAGGCGTAAGCGGGTGCCGCAGCCAGGAACTGGACGCCGACGAAGCGGGGGTAGGCAAACAGCGTGAGATCGAGCATCGGCCGTTGTGCTTGCCGCTCGACAACGACGAAGGCGACAAAACAGATGATAGAAGCGGCCAGAAGCGTGACGACGAGGGGATCAGCCCAGCCGCTCTGCGGCGCCTGGAGCACGCCATAGGTCAGCGACGCCAGCGCGATCGTGAAGGTGCCGGCTCCCGCCCAGTCGAGGCCCGTCGCATCCGGGTCGCGCGATTCCCTGATGGTGCGCACGCCGAGCATGGCGGCGGCAATCGCGAGTGCCACAACCAGAAGAAAGATCGACCGCCAGCCGAATGCGGAGATGAGCAGGCCCGACGCGATCGGGCCGAAGGCGAGGCCGATGCCGAAACTGGTGCCGAGGAAGCTGAAGGCGCGCAGCCGCAATGGCCCTTCGAATTCCTGGGCGAGTGCCGAGGCGCCGCCAGCGAAGGCGGCCGCACTGCCGATCCCCTGCACGGCCCGGAAGATGTCGAACCAGATGATGTCCGGCGCCAGCATCGCGCCCAGTGATGCCAGGATATAGAGGGAGAGGCCGACGAGGAAGAGGCGCTTGCGGCCGTGGTTGTCGGCCAGGGCGCCCGACGCCATCAGGGTGGCGCCGAAGGTCAGCATGAAGGCGTTGGTCACCCAGTTGAGCTCGATGGGACTGCCGCTGAGATCGGCCGCGATGCGCGACAGAGCGACGGCCGGACCGGTGAAGGTCAATGGCATCGTCATCGCGGCAAGGCACACGGACAAGAGCACGAGCCATCTCTCGGCAGAGCCGGTTGTGGTCCTGGAAGTCATGGATTTTCCTATCTGAAACAGCACTCGCCGGTGGGCCGCGATTGCGGAGCCGGTCGTGATGACAAGATAGGTCGTCGGCATTTCAGGAAATATGGTGTTATATCTCCTGGTATATCGGACTGAAACGCTCGAATGGAATGACACGATGGATCGTCTCAACGGGCTCCTGGCCTTTGCCCGCACCGCCGAATTCGGCAATTTCGTCGCTGCCGGACGGGCGCTTGGCATCTCGGCTTCCGCTGTCGGCAAAAGTGTCGCCCGGCTTGAGCAGGAACTCGGCGTGCGGCTCCTGCAGCGCAGCACGCGGCGCATTGGCCTGACGGAAGAGGGCAAGCTGTTCAACGAGCGGGTGCGCCGCATCCTCGACGACATCGACGATGCCGAGGCGATGCTGTCGCGGACACGGGAAACACCGCGTGGGCGGCTGCGCATATCCACCCCGATCGTCACCTATCATCTGTTGCTGCCGGTGCTGTCGGAGTTCATGGCCCGCTATCCCGAGATCGAGCTCGATATCGATTTCAACGACCGGATCGTCGACGTCATCGACGAGGGCATCGATGTCGCGATCCGCAGCGGCGAGCTGCCTGATTCGCGCCTCGTGTCGAGACCCGTTGCGCCCTTCCGCATGCTGCTGTGCGCGGCGCCCTCCTACCTCGAGCGCCATGGCACACCCGGCGAGCCGGCGGATCTCATCAGGCATTTCGGCATAAACTTCCGCTTCCTCAACAGCGGCAGGCTGCTGGAGTGGCCGTTCATAACCGGAAGCGCTGAACCGCAGATCCGCTCGATGCTGACCTGCAACAACATGGAAGCATTGAAGGGCGCCACGATCGCCGGCCTCGGCATCGCCTGCATGCCGGATTTCCTGGTGCGTGAGGCGCTGCACGAAGACAGGCTGCGTACCGTTCTCGACGGTCATGTCGACGGCCGTGGCCAGTTCCGGATGCTGTGGCCTTCCAACCGCCATTTGTCGCCGAAGGTGCGCGTGTTCGTCGATTTCCTTCCCGATCGCCTTGCGGCGCGCTAGGCGTTCATCGCATAATATGACAGTGATAGTCATGTTTGTGTGGAAGCGCTTGAGCGGCTGTGGCATGCCGCTGACCGCGGGGGCGCTGCGGCGCTTGCCCCGAACTGTTGCATAGGACTTGAATGATGGACCAATTGAGCGCGCAAACCCGGATCAGCGACGCGGCGATCAGGTCGGTGATGGACCGGCTGCGCGCCGAGCACAGCGAATTCGAGATCGACACCGGCGTCGCCGACCAATGGGAGCTTCGCCTCTATTATGGTTCGTTGAGCGCCACGCTCGATAATGAAAGCGTACTGATCCGCGTCGCGGCGTCCGACGAAACCTGCCTGTCCTACATGAAGATGACGGTTGCCGGCCATGTCGCCGAACATCTCGGCACGACCAGGGGCATCCATTGGCAAGGCGACGGCATTGACGCCGGCATGCCGGTCTTCTTCCGCGAGATCACGGTGATGTCGTCGACGCGGTTCTCGGCGCATATGCAGCGTCTGCGCTTCGCCGGTAAGGATCTCGGCCGGTTTAGCCATGGCGGCCTGCACATACGGCTGCTGCTGCCGCCGGCTGGCCGCCAGCCGCTCTGGCCGTCGATGGGTGCCGATGGCTTGATTGTCTGGCCTTCGGGCGACGATGCGCTTGCCGTGCGGGTCTACACGATCCGGGCGCTGGATGCCGCAAGCGGCTGGCTCGATGTCGATTTCGTGCTGCACCCCGGCCAGGAGACGCCCGCCGCCAGCTTCGCGCAAAATGCACGGGCGGGAGATGTCATCGGCATGATCGGACCCGGTGGCGGCGACGCTC
>NZ_RZQA01000376.1:0-5901 GCF_004022915.1 Mesorhizobium sp. M7A.F.Ca.US.006.04.2.1 | reverse complement strand
CCACTGGAAGCGCTTGACGACGTTGTTCGCAGAGACGCTGATCTGAGCCTTTGCCTGGCTGTTCTTGCCTGTTGGCTGTCCGCCCCGTTCGCGGTATCAGGCAGCACAAATGCGCTGCGCCGGATGAGTGGGCCGAGCGGGAACGAACAGCCTGATGCAATCCTATGATGTCGTGATCATCGGCGCGGGTGCCGCCGGAATGATGTGCGCCGTGGAGGCGGCCAAGCGCGGCCGTTCTGTGCTGATCCTCGATCATGCGGCGGCGCCTGGCGAGAAGATCCGCATCTCCGGCGGGGGCCGGTGCAATTTCACCAACATCCATGCCAGCCCGAAGAATTTTCTGTCGGGCAATCCGCATTTCTGCATTTCGGCGCTCAGCCGCTATACGCAACGCGATTTCATCGCCCTCGTCGAACGCCACCGCATCGCCTATCACGAAAAGACGCTTGGGCAGTTGTTCTGCGACGGCTCCGCACGCCAGATCACCGACATGCTGGTCTCGGAAATGCAGGACAAGGGCGCCGAACTGGTGCTGTCGACCAGCGTTGAGGATCTCCGCAAAACCGTGGAGGGGTTTGTGCTCACTCTCTCCACGGGCACGATTAGGTGCCAGTCTCTGGTCGTGGCCTGCGGCGGCAAGTCGATCCCCAAGATGGGGGCGACCGGTTTCGGCTACGAGCTTGCCGAACGGTTTGGGCTTGCCATCGTCGAAACGCGGCCGGCGCTGGTGCCGCTGACCTTCGACGCAAACACGCTCGAACGGCTGGCGCCGCTGGCCGGCAACGCCGTCGACGCGGAAGTCGCCTGCGGCAAGACGCAGTTCTCCGAAGCGATGCTGTTCACGCATCGCGGCGTTAGCGGACCATCCATCCTGCAAATCTCGTCCTATTGGCGCGAGGGCGACGAAATCCGCATCGCCATGCTGCCGGGAGTTGATGTGGCGGACCTCATTCGTAGTGCCAAGCGCGGTAATGGGCGGCAGGCGGTGCAGACCGTGCTGGCAAATCACCTGCCGAAGCGGCTGGCGCAGTCGATCGCCGAACGCACCGGGATCGATGGCAATCTCGCCGATCTTTCCGACGCCCAGATCAAAACCATAGCTGCCGCAGTCAATGACTGGCGCATCAAGCCTGCCGGTTCTGAGGGCTACCGCACCGCTGAAGTGACACTGGGCGGGGTCGACACCAACGGGCTGGACCAGAAGACGATGCAGGCGAAATCCGTGCCGGGCCTGTTTTTCATCGGCGAAGCCGTCGATGTCACGGGTTGGCTGGGCGGTTATAATTTCCAGTGGGCATGGTCGTCGGGCTGGGTGGCAGGCCAGGCAGCATAGACTTACTTCCGTGGCTTCGCCCCAGTAGCTGCCGGCGCCTTTTTCTTCTTTTTGGCCTTGTTGTAATCGATGGCGGCCCGGACGAGCTCTTTCAAAGCGCTCTCATTGAGCGTGTCGCCCTTGAACACATCGATAGCCCGCCACACCTTGCCGCCAAAACCATTGTTGAACAGCCTGTCGGGATCCGGCAGGCTGGCGCCATGGGAAAAGGTCAGCTTCACCTTGTCCTTGTGGGCGTTGCCGACCACGATGTTGCCGTCGAGGCACCATACCGGGCTGCCCATCCACTTCCACTCCTCGATGATGTCCGGGTCGGCTGCAAGGATGGTCTTGCGGATGTCGGCGAGCGTCTCGCCGCGCCAGTCCGAGAGACCGGCGATCAGCTGGTCGATCTGTTGCGAGGGGGTCATTTGCGTGTCTCCTGTGCGTCGACGCGTTCAACCGCTGCCTGTCACCAGCGCGCCAGTTGGGTAATCTGAACGAGGTTGCCGCAGCTGTCGTTCAGCTGGGCGATGGTTGAACCGGTCACCTCGGTCGGCGGCATGGTGAACGCGCCACCCTTCGCCTTGATGCGCTCGTAGTCGCCCCTGACGTCGTCGGTGAAGAACATGACCGCAGGCTGACCCTGCTGGAAGATGGCTTCCTGATAGGCCTTGGCGGCCGGGTTGTCGTTGAGCGCGAGCTGCAGTTCGGTTCCATCAGGCTCTTCAGCCGAGGTCACTGTCAGCCAGCGATAGGGCCCGTTGCTGAAATCGGCCTTCTTGGTGAAGCCCAGCACGTCGGCGTAGAAGCGCAATGCGTTTTCCTGGTTGTCCACATACACGCTGGTCAGCTTGATCTTCATCGCTCTTTCTCCTCTGTCGTATTCTTGCGTCTGTGGCCGCTACGGGGTCCAGCCGGGCAGGGCGGCGGCCTGCTTGATCCATTCCGCCATTTGCGCCTCGTCGAACCGGTCTTCGCGGATGTCGATCCAGCGCACATCCTTGCTCTTGGCCGTGCCGCCTGGTGGGATCGGTTGCAATGAGATGCCACTGAAAAAGGTCATCTTCACATAGTGGGTGAAGACATGGAAACTCGCGAACCAGCCCTGGCCTTCGATGCCGTAGAAGGGTGAGTTCCATCGCACGGCCTTGCGGACGTCAGGCACGTTGCCCACGATGAGCGCGTCGAGGCGCTCGCCCAGGCCGCGCTTCCAGTCCGGCATCGCAGCGATATAGGCCTGCACCGGGGCGTCGCCGTCGCCCTTGGCGATTTGCGGGTTGCCGCCGGAGAGCAGCACTGGCGCAGCCTTGGCCTCGGTCGATTGTCCCTGCGTCCTGGCCACTCTGCCCCACTCCCTATCCGCCGGCACGCTGCACGCCGCGTCCCTTGGCGGCATAGGGCAGCACGAACATGTACAGGCCGCTGAGCAGCAGCAGGAGGAGCGGCAGGAGCGGCGAGTAGACCACCCAGGCGGGAGGCTGCCTGAATGCCATGGTGGCGAAGTTGGCGATGACGGTCAGCGCAAAGATGATCGACAGCCAGCGATGCATTTGCCGAACCCACTTGTTCCAGTCCAATAGTTCCTCCTGTCAAAACAACCGGTGCGGACCACCGATCCGCACCTGCGAGTTTCAATCTATCCGCGCCAGGACCTGACTCAGATTTGCAAAGTACTGCCGCCACCCGCTCGTCGCGCCCCGATACGCCTGCTCCTGATCCGGCCGGAAGCCGGACTGTTCCATACGCAACCGGGTGCCTGTGCTGGTCGGCACGAGGGTCCAGGTGACGACACTCTCAAGGCCATAGGCCTGCCACGTGTAGGACAGTGTCTTGTTCAACTCGACGGCTGTTACCTGACAGTCCACAACGATGCTCACGTCAGGTTGCGGTTCCTTCCGCAGCTTGAAACGGTGGTCCACGACTGGCTTGAAGTCGTTCTTCATCAGCCATTCCTCGATCAGATGCGGTTGGGTCAGCGCGCGCCAGATTTTTTCCGGCGGATAGGGGATCTCACGTTCGACGATGACAGAGCGCGTTTCGGTCGCAATGTTGGTCATTGGTCCATTCTTTTGAGCAAATTTTCGAGATCGTCGAACCGGCTCTGCCAGAACGCGTTCATCTGGTTCGTCCAGTCGGTCAGTGGGGAAAGTGCTGCCAGTTGGGCGCTGTAATGGGTCTGCCGTCCTTGATGGCGGTCGCGCACCAGCCCGGCCTGCTTGAGCACGCCGAGATGCTTCGACACCGCAGGTTGAGAGACCCCCGACTGAGCCGTCAGGGCGCCGACCGTCTGCTCGCCTTGCCGGCACAGGCGCTCGAAGATCGCGCGACGCGTCGGATCGGAGAGCGTTCTGAAGAGGACATCGTGAGCGTTCGTCATCCGGGATCGATAACCCTGTGGCTATTGATTACGTATAACTGTCGAGATATGGATATGTCAAGCGGGGGTGTTGGCGGTCCCGATCCGGCGGTTTCCAAAAAAATCTTTCCATTGCCCCAAGGATTAGCCATTAGCGTTCGTCCAACAGGCAAATGATGGCGATGATGCTGGATGAGAGCGAAGCCTCCGACGCCGAACTGATCGGGCGGGCGAAGGGCGGAGACAGGAGGGCCTTCAGCACATTGCTGGAAAGGCACTATGACTTCGTCTATCGCGCCGCCTATCGCTGGTGCGGCAGGAAGGCCGATGCCGAAGACATCGCCCAGGAAGTCTGCGTCAGGCTGGGCAAAGCGATCCGCGACTATCGCGGCGGCGGCGCCTTCACCACATGGCTCTATTCCGTGACGATGAACGCCGCGCGCGACGTGATGAGAAAGTCCGCCCGCGAGACCGTGAAGACTGAGGCCTATGGCGTCCATGCACTGATCTCGGGCGAGGCGTCGGTCGAACCGGAAGACCCTGCCGAAGCGTTATGGGCGGCCGTCCGGCGATTGCCGGACAAGCAGCGCGACGCGGTGCTGCTGGTCTATGGCGAAGGGTTGAGCCATGCGGCCGCGGCCGAGGCGATGACAATCTCGGAGACGACGGTTTCCTGGCACATCCATGAAGCGAAGAAACGGCTGAAGACGCTGATGCGCGCGGCCGGGGAAGTGTGACCATGGTTGACGACAACGAACTCAACAGACTGCGCGATATAGCGGCGCCGGCGCCCGCCAAGGATGCCAAGGCACGTGCTTTCGAAGCCGCCCTGCGTGCATACGATCAGGAAAATATTTCTGCCGTTACCCAAGGATCGGTTGGCGGGCTTCGTCTCACAGAGCGAGCACAAAAGCTCTGGAGCGAGATCATGCAAAAGAAACTCATTGCCACGCCGGTTCTTGCCGGGCTCGTCGCCCTGCCGATCGCCGGATACGCCACCTTCCATATGCTGAGGGAACAGCCGCCGAAATTCGGCGGCGACGAGAAAATCACCGAGACGCTGGCCGACAAGCCGGCGACCGTCAAGCCGACGACCGCCGAGCCGAAGCCGGCTCCGACCGGGCTGGAGACGGACAAGAAAGCCGACGCCGATGTGGAAAGCCGCGACGCGACCGATGCGCTTGTGGCGCCGGCCTCGCCGCAGAAATCCGAATCGACCGTTGCTTCCGGCGCGGCACAACAGAATGCACTGGAGCGCGGTGTGCTGGCCGAGCCTGCGCCACCGGCACCGACAGGCGAATTCGCATTGGATGGCGCCGTAAGTGCGCCCAGTACGTCGCGGGCCCGCATGCCGGCCGAGTCCAAGCTGATGGCGCCGCAGCAGCCGTCGACCTTGCCGGCCGACCAGATGCAGCCGCAACCGGAAAACCGCGACCGCATCGAGGATTTCAAGACCAATCCGGTGCATGCGGCACTCGAGGATCCGGTCTCGACCTTCTCGATCGACGTCGACACAGCCTCCTATTCCTTCGTGCGCAGCTCGCTGAAGCAGGGCACCCTGCCGCAGGTCGATACTGTTCGCGTCGAGGAGATGATCAACTACTTCCCCTATGACTGGAAGGGTCCGGAGTCGGCCTCGACACCATTCAACTCGACCGTCAGCGTCATGCCGACGCCGTGGAACACGCATACCAGGCTGATGCATGTCGCCATCAAGGGTTTTGACGTCAAGCCGACCGAGCAGCCGAAGGCCAATCTGGTCTTCCTGATCGATGTCTCGGGCTCGATGGACGAGCCGGACAAGCTGCCGCTGCTCAAATCGGCTTTTCGGCTGCTGGTCAGCAAGCTGAAGGCCGACGACACGATCTCGATCGTAACCTATGCGGGTGACGCCGGCACGGTCCTGGAGCCGACCAAGGCGTCCCAAAAGGACAAGATCCTCAGTGCCATCGACAATCTGACGCCCGGCGGCAGCACGGCCGGCGAGGCGGGCATCAAGGAAGCCTACAGGCTGGCGCAGAAATCCTTCGTCAAGGACGGCGTCAACCGGGTGATGCTCGCCACCGACGGCGACTTCAATGTCGGCCAGAGCGACGACGACGATCTGAAGCGGCTGATCGAAAAAGAGCGCAAGACCGGTGTCTTCCTGTCGGTGTTCGGCTTCGGCCGCGGCAATCTGAACGACCAGATGATGCAGACCATCGCCCAGAACGGCAACGGCACCGCCGCC
>NZ_RZQA01000375.1:0-5911 GCF_004022915.1 Mesorhizobium sp. M7A.F.Ca.US.006.04.2.1 | reverse complement strand
GAACAGTTCCGATTCGATCAGGTCGCGCGGGATCGCCGCCATGTTGATGGCGACAAACGGGCCGCCACGGCGGCGGCCATATTCATGCAGCGCGCGCGCCACCAGTTCCTTGCCGGTGCCGGATTCGCCCGAGATCATCACCGTCAGGTCGGTCTGCATCATGCGCGCCAGCATGCGGTAGATGTCCTGCATGGCGGCCGAACGGCCGACCAGCGGCATTGCATCGGGCTGCTCTTCCGGCCGCGCATCGATCTTCGGCCGTCGCGGCTCGGAAAGCGCCCGGTTGACGATGTTGAGCAGTTCGGTCAGGTCGAACGGCTTGGGCAGATACTCATAGGCGCCGGTTTCAGACGCGCGGATCGCCGTCATGAAGGTGTTCTGGGCGCTCATGACGATGACCGGCAGTTCCGGCCTCGCCTTCTTGATGCGCGGCAGCATGTCGAAGGCGTTTTCGTCCGGCATCACCACATCGGTGATGACAAGATCGCCCTCGCCCGCCGCCACCCAGCGCCACAAAGTCGAAGCATTGGAGGTGACGCGCACCTCGTGGCCGACGCGCGAAAGCGCCTGGTTGAGGACAGTGCGGATCGCCGCATCGTCGTCGGCGACGAGAATATTGCCGCGAACGGTCATTTGCGGTCTCCTTCACCGTCTTCATCGGCGCCGTATGGCGCTTCTTTCCAGGCCGGCATCAGGATGCGGAATGTGGTCCCGCGCGGCGTCGATTCGCATTCGATGATGCCGCCATGTTCGCCGACGATTTTGGCGACCAGCGCCAGCCCCAGCCCCGAGCCGTTCGGCTTGGTGGTGATGAACGGGTCGAACAGGATCGGCAGGATATCTTCCGAGACGCCGGAACCATTGTCACGCACGCAAAATTCCAGCGGCAGCGACACGCGGTCCTGCGTGCCCGGAACGGAAACACGGATGCCTGGCCGGAAGGCGGTCGACAGCATGATCTCGCCCTGCGGGTCACTGCCGATCGCCTCGGCGGCGTTCTTGACCAGGTTGAGGAACACCTGGATCAACTGGTCGCGGTTGGCAAACACCGGAGGCAACGAAGGATCATAGTCCTCCAATATCTTGATTCTCTTGGCAAAACCGTTCTTGGCAATGGCCTTCACATGGTCGAGCACGACATGGATGTTGACGGGGTAGCGGTCGATCGGCCGCTCGTCGGAAAACACCTCCATGCGATCGACCAGCGACACGATGCGGTCGGTCTCGTCGGTGATCAGCCGCGTCAGCGCACGGTCTTCGTCGGAAGCCGACAGTTCCAGCAACTGGGCAGCGCCGCGGATGCCGGAGAGCGGGTTCTTGATCTCATGGGCAAGCATCGCCGCCAAGCCGGTGACCGAGCGCGCCGCACCGCGATGCGTCATCTGCCGGTCGATCTTGTCGGCCATCGACCGTTCCTGGAACATAACCACCACCGAGCCCGGAAATTCCGGTACCGGCGCGACATAGAGATCGACGACCTTCTCGATGCCGAGACGCGGCGACGACACGTCGACCCGATACTCGTTGACCGGTGCCAGGCGCTCGCGCACCTGGTCGACCAGCGTCAGCAGCGGGCTGCCGAAGGGAATGAGTTTTGACAGCGTGTTGCGGGCGAGCATGGTCGCGCTTGAACGAAAGAAGTCCTCCGCGTCGGCGTTGGCAAAGGTGATGAAGCCTTCCTCGCTGATCATGATCACCGGGCGGCGGATGGTGTTGAGCACGATCTGGGCGGCATCCGCCATTTCAGCGCCTTGGCCGGCGGCGGCGTTCATGCGGCACTCCGCAGGGTCAAAGGTTGCGGATCGCGCGAAAACACATCGCGCAGCAAGGCAATGACGCGCGCGGGCTCGAATGCGGTCAGTACGGCCTTTCGGCTGTCGTCGGCGACGCCGCCTGCATGCCGATCAAGATACCAGCCGAGATGCTTGCGCGCCTGGCGCAGGCCGCTTTCGGCGCCGTAGAGCGCCAGCATATCCTCATAGTGGGCCACGATGTAGTCGGCGAGCGCCGTCGGGTTCTGTGGAATATTTGGCGTCATTTCGCCTGTCGCTGCGGCCGCAATGCCACCTGCGATCCAGGGCGCGCCATAATGGGCACGGCCGATCATCACGGCGTCGGCACCCGATTGATCGAGAATGTCGGCCGCTTCCGCCGGCGAAGAGACGTCACCATTGGCGACGACCGGGATGGACACGGCTTCCTTGACGCGGGCGATGGCGCGCCAGTCGGCCTTGCCCTGATAGAACTGGCAGCGCGTTCGGCCGTGCACGGTCACCATGCTGACACCGGCCTGCTCGGCGCGCCGCGCCAGCATCGGCGCGTTGAGCGCGCCTTCGTCCCAGCCAAGCCGCATCTTGACCGTCACTGGCACCTCGACCGCGCCGACAACGGCGTCGATCAGCGACAGTGCGTGGTCGAGATCCAGCATCAATGCCGAGCCGGCATAACCGCCGGTGACCTTCTTGGCCGGGCATCCCATGTTGATGTCGATAATGTCGGCGCCCTCGCCGGCGGCGATTCTGGCACCTTCGGCCATGTGCATCGCCTCACGGCCGGCCAGCTGAACCATATGGACGGGCAGGCCGGAGTGGCGTATGCGCAGGTTGAAACCGGCCCTGCCCTTGGCGAGCTCGCCGCTGGCAACCATTTCGGACACGACCAGGCCCGCGCCATGCGCGTGGGCACGCTGCCGGAACGGCTCGTCCGTAATGCCCGACATCGGCGCGAGGAACACGCGATTGCGGAGTTTCACGCCGCCGACGTTAAGCGGCGCGGCCAATTTGGTCAAATTAACCATGCACAAAAACCAAGCATCTTCATTCGTTGCACATTCTCTAGCCATATCGGCCGCAATGTGCAACGCGGAATGACGCCACATTAAGGCGCAATTGGGAAAATGCTGGCCTTCGGGATTGGGTGTGGCCAAAGCGCCGCGCGCCCCGTGGGACGCGCAAAGGACGCTTTGGGATTCATATTTGACGCACGATCTTTGCCGAAAACCGATTACACTTTTCGGGATCGTGCGCTAAGCCAATCTGCAATGACTGACGCAAGTGAAAATCACGTTTCGAGTGCGGATGGCAAGGTCGCGGTGGTAATCGTCGCGGCCGGCCGTGGTGCGCGCGCCGGACAGGCCAACGGACCGAAGCAATATCAACACATTGGCGGCTTTGCCGTTATCGCACACACGCTTGACATTTTTCTGGCCCACCCGCGGACCAGCGAGATCGTCGTCGCCATTCATGCTGACGACCATGAACTGTTCCGGCAGGCGGCGGGCACCAACGCCGAGCGCGTTAGCGCCGTTATCGGCGGGGCGACCAGGCAGGAATCCGTCCGGCTCGGCCTGCTTGCCCTTAGAGACCACGCGCCGGGGCAGGTTCTGATCCACGATGCCGTGCGTCCGTTTGTCGATGCGGACCTAATAGATCGCACCATCGCCGCCATCGGCGAGCGCGAGGGCGCATTGCCCGCTTTGCCCGTCGCCGACACGCTGAAGCGCGAATCGGCCTCCGGGGTGGTCGGCGAAACCGTTTCGCGCAGCGGTCTTCACGCGGCGCAAACGCCGCAGGGCTTTCCGTTCTGGCCCATCCTTGCCGCGCACGAGAAAGCCCATCATCTGGGAAAAATGGATTTTACCGACGATGCCGCGATCGCCGAATGGGCGCATATTCCGGTCAAGATCGTTCCGGGCTCGCCGGATAATGTCAAACTCACCTGGGCACGGGATATTGCGATGGCGGACCAGCGGCTTTCCGGCGAACGTGTGCGCTTTCCCGACATCCGAACCGGCAATGGCTACGACGTCCATGCTTTCGAGCCCGGCGACCATGTCACACTGTGTGGCGTCGCCATTGCACACGACAAGAAACTGTCCGGCCATTCCGACGCCGATGTCGGTCTGCATGCTCTGACCGATGCGTTGTTGGCGACCTGCGGCGCCGGCGACATCGGCACGCATTTTCCGCCGTCCGACCCGCAGTGGAAAGGCGCTGCGTCGCGGATCTTCGTCGAGCATGCGGCAGGGCTGGTGCGCGAGCGCGGCGGCCGCATCGCCAATGCCGATATCACGTTGATCTGCGAAGCGCCGCGCGTCGGCCCGCACCGCGAGGCGATGACGGCAGCCCTGTCGCAGATGCTGGCAATTTCCGCGGATCGCATCTCGATCAAGGCGACAACCAACGAGAAGCTCGGCTTCGTCGGGCGCGAGGAAGGCATTGCGGCGATCGCCACTGCCAGTGTGGTGTTTCCCGGCGAGGTGCCGGAATGACCAACAGCGACCTGGCAAATGCCTTGCTGCAAGCCTGCCAGAAACGCGGCATCATGCTGGCAACGGCGGAAAGCTGCACCGGCGGCATGATCATCGCGGCACTCACCGACATCGCGGGCTCGTCCGCCGTGGTCGATCGCGGCTTCATCACCTATTCCAACGAAGCCAAGATGGACATGCTCGGCGTTTCCGCCGCCACGCTCGATGCGCATGGGGCGGTTTCGCGCGAGACTGCGATCGAAATGGCGACAGGCGCGCTTACCCGTTCGCGCGCCGGGCTGACCCTGGCGGTTACCGGGATCGCCGGGCCTGGCGGCGGTTCGGCGGAAAAACCGGTCGGCCTGGTCTGGTTCGGGGTTGCGCTGGACGGCCGACCGATTGTCGCCGAGCACCAACTCTTTGCAGACAAAGGCCGCGATTTCATCCGTCGCGAAACGGTCCGGCAAGCGCTGGAACTGGGCCTGCAAGCACTCGGATAGGATTATAAAACGTTGGGCGGGCGGACCCGAAAGCCGGATTTGCGGCTACGTTTTCGATTCCGGGCTGCTTTGCCCCAAGTGTGGCTCCGTCCCAGCCAGCAGCCGCTGAATGTTGGCACGATGGCGCATAACCACGTAGATGCTGCCCGCAATCACCAGCAACCGATAGGCCAACGGTTGCTCCAGGCCACAGATGAGGGCGATCGCGGTCAACGCCGCTACCATCGAACTCAGGGAAACTATCCGAGACGTAGCCAGCACAGCACCAAAAGCCGCCGCAGCCCCCACACCTACCGGCCAAGACAGAGCCAGCAACACGCCAAGCCCCGTCGCAGCGGATTTGCCACCTGTGAAATTCAACCAGATCGAACGGCCATGTCCCAACAACACGGCAATTCCGGCCAGGCAAACAGCCCAAGGCACCCAGGCTTGCAGGTCAAGCGGGGTCGATGGCGTAACAAACGGCAACGTGATGAACCAGGGATAGAACCAGCGGGCAAAGACGATCGCCGCAGCACCTTTCAGCACATCCACCAGCAACACCACCAACGCAGGCCATTTTCCCAAGACCCGCAAAACGGTCGTTGCCCCGGTGGATTTGGAGCCATGCTCCCGGATATCGATGCTCTTGAGCAGCTTCCCCGCCAGATAACCCGTGGGCATGGAACCGAAGAGATAGGCGATCGCCAGTCCAACGGTGCTCGCTATCCAGAAAAGCATGCGCAAGCCTCAAGACGGTTTTGTACCGTAGATGACGTCGGCGCGCTTCTCAAAGGCTTCGGCGAACATGCGGAAGGCACGATCGAACATGGTTCCCATGACCGCGCCCAGAATGCGGCTCTTGAACTCGTAGTCGATGAAGAAGCGGACGGCGCAACCGGCGCCGTCGGGTTCGAAACGCCAGACATTGCTCAAATATTTAAACGGCCCGTCGATGTACTTCACGTCGATGGTGTTCTCGTCGGGCTTCAGCAGTACCTGCGTCGTGAAGGTTTCGCGGATCGCCTTGTAGCCGATGCTCATGTCGGCAAGGAGAACGGTACGCCCGTCACGCTCCTTGCGCGAGCGAACCGTCAGCGCTTCGCAAAGCGGCAGGAATTGCGGATAGGATTCAACATCGGCTACCAAAGCGAACATCTGCTCGGGTGTATGGGATACGCGT
>NZ_RZQA01000374.1:0-5912 GCF_004022915.1 Mesorhizobium sp. M7A.F.Ca.US.006.04.2.1 | reverse complement strand
TGGACATACAAGGTGCCGCCTTCGATAGCGAAGACCCCGACAGCTGGGGCTACACGCAGGACGAGCGCCGCGTCTGGGGTGTCTCCTACCATGGCGGCCGGCTCTACTATTCGGTCGGCGAAAAGTCGGAAATCTGGTCGGTGGGCATCGCTCGCGACGGCAGTTTTGCCGGTGACCCGCGCTGGGAACTGACGGTCAGGGCCGACAAGGACTACGCCGTCACCGACATCGCCTTCGACAATAGCGGCTTCATGTACCTCGCCCAGCGCGGTCCGGTCGAGAACCGTTACGATTACAGCCAGTTCGCCGATTCCGGTAAAGGCGAGGTCATCCGCTATTTCCGGGAGAACCCGGACGATCCGGAAACGGAATCGGTCTGGGTCGAAGTGCCGCAGGAATATGCGGTCGGCTTCCCCCAAGGCAACCGGCAGTCGGCCGGCGGTCTTGATCTGCAATATGGCTATGATGCCGACGGCAATCTCGACAGCTCCGTCTGCACGCAGACGCTGGTCAACACGGGCGACAAGCTGCGCGACAATCCTTCACTCGCCGAACAGCTCGCAGCCGGCGGGCCGCTGGCCGTACACGGTGTGCAGATCACGCCGAAAGAGCTGGTCAAGCCGGCCAATGTGCCGCCCTTCGGCTCATGGTTCGTCGACTTCGACGGTTATTTCGAAGACCCGGAGGTCGAGGGCCATGTCGGCGATGTTGCCGTCTGGCACCCTTGCGAGGGCCGCGCCGGCTATTACGAGGAAATCCCGGGCGGCTACCTGCCCCCCTTCTACCCGCCGGATTTCCCACCACCCGGCAACCTGCCTCCATGTCTCGACGTCGACGACGTCCAGTATTACTGCACGCCTTCCGGCCTCGAGGCCGATCTCTATCTCCATGACCATGCCGGCTTCGGCGGCGATTCGATCAAGGTCCAGTCCAGGACGCCAGGCGTCGGGGTGACATCATCCCAGTCGCATGCGCCCGGCAAGCCTTACACGATCGACATCACCGGCCACTATCCGGGCGACACAGTCGATGTCGGGCTCTGCTTCTACAGGAAGTCCGACAAGGACAAGGGTGGCTATTACCCTTGCTGCAAGATGACTTTGCCGCTCAGAACCCCAGCCGCCAGCTGCGAACGTTGAGGAGGGGAAGATGAAAAATCTCGCACTCTCCCCGCTCGCAACGAACGTCCAAACAACCGTCATGGAGACGATCATGAAACCCCTGTCATACGCCAGGCGCGGCGCGCGCTGGCTGATGGCGGCCGGTATCGCGGTCGCCATGTTCACCCCGGTGCAAGGCTTTGCAGAAGACGCTGCCTCGATCACCCCGGAGCTGAAGCTCGATCTCGACAGTTCGCGCGTCGTCACTCCGAGGCCTGACCAGGTGGTGCCTTTCTTCACCAAGACAGGCGTTCAAAGAGGCTGCGATTACGTCGTCTACTCGCTGAGCTTCGGCTTGCGCGGCGATCCGCAGGGCCTTGCCGACCCGAGCCTCGAGGCCAGGCTGAAGAAGGTCAGGATCGACTTCAAGGACCAGCTTCCGCACGGCCTTGCGATCATCAACGTCAACGTGTCCGGCGACGGCACGGATTCGTCCGGCGGACCACTGCCGGGTGCAACGATCAGCACTTCGGCAAATCCGAACGATACTGCCACGGTTTCCGATTTCCGCATCTCCACGTCCGATGTCGACGGCGTCGGCGCTGCCAACGAGCGTGTGATCAACTTCGCGATCACGGCCAAGATCGATCGTGCGGCATTTCCCGCGCCGACGATCGTCGACAACCAGGGCATGATCAAGGTGACGGCCGGACCGGGCACCGGGACCATCATCCCATCGCAGGATCCGAGCAAGCCCGACGACGGTGACTTCAAGACCGGCGTGAAGACCTCGATCAAGATCGACGTCACCAAGTGCAATCCGCCACCGCCACCTCCCGGCAAGGAATGCTTCAAGGTGGAACGCGGTACGGTCGACTGCGTGCCCGGCGGCGGCGCCTTCATCTATCACATGCCGGTCGGCCCGGAGATGGGCGGCAAGTGGGTGCAGGTGTCGACGAGCACGCCCGGCATCAACATCATCCCCGATACCCAATTGGTGCCGGCGGGCGGCGGTGTGCTCAACTGGAAGATCGTCGGTGCCTCGCCCGGCGACGTCATCCACCTCATCGTCACCGGCATCGAAACCTATGCCGGTCCGAAGGAAGGCTGGGGCCTGTGCTGCACGCAGACGATCGACATCGTCATCCCGCGTGACCAGAGGTGCCCGCCCAGGGACAAGGAGCCGGACCTCAAGGTCGAGAAACGCGCCGACGTGACGCGTTGCACGATGGGCGGCGGCTGCGACTTCACCATCAGGGTCACCAATGTCGGCACCGGAGCCTACCACGGCAAGATCGTGCTCGACGAGGTGACGCTGCCGGCCGGCTCGACGCTCGATTCAGGGCCAAATCCACCTTGGGTCTGCGTACCCGGAACCACCCCGATGACCTGCACCTATCCGGTGACCACGCTCAATCCGGGGGCCTCCGTCGACCTCAAGCTCGGCTTCAAGCCGGCCGGAGGCTGGCAAGGCGGTGCTTTACGCAACTGCGCCACCTACAATTATGGCGCCAGCGGCAAGCCGCTGTTCGGCAGCCAGTCGAACGATCGCGGCTGTGCCTCGATCCCGATCTGCCGGCGCGGCGACCGTGACCGCGACTGCCGGCCGCCGGTGGAGAAGAAGGTCGACCTGATCCTGAAGAAGCGTGCCCGCGTCCCGGTCTGCTCGGCCGACGGCATCTGCACCTTCGTGATCGACATCATCAACAACGGCACATCGACCTATAACGGACCGCTGACGGTGATCGACAGCTATCCGGGCGGCGCGCCGTCCTCCTCGACCTTCGGGCCGAGCCCGCCCTGGACATGCGGACCGAACGGCCCCGGCCAGTTCCGTTGCGACAATGCCGGCATCTCGCTGCCTGCGGGCGCCTCGACGCCGATCGTCGTGAAGGCGGTCATGCCGGCCGGCTACCAGTCGGACACTGTCGAGAATTGCGCTGAGGTGAAGCCCATCCCCGGTGAAAACGACCTCACCAACAACAAGGCCTGCGCCAAGGAACGCTTCCGTCATCCCAATGGCGGCAAGCCGACCCTGCGCATCACCAAGGTGTGCAACGGCTCGCTCGCCGGTGCCGCGGTCGTCTCTTGCCGCATCACTGTCATCAGCCTTGGCACCGCTGCCCCCAACGGTCCGGTGCGGGTCAACGATGCCGCCACGCTGGTGGCCGGCGGCGCGCCCGTCCAGATCCAGACCGTCACCCCCGACGGCGCGGAATGGGCGTGCGGACCGGTTCCGGCCAATGCGCTGTCGTGCCAGATTCCCGGTGCCGTCATGACACCTGGAACCAGCCGCCACTTCGACGTGACGGTCTCGGCGAATGGCGCGTTCGAAAACTGCGCGCGCG
The DNA here is from genome assembly GCF_004022915.1 of Mesorhizobium sp. M7A.F.Ca.US.006.04.2.1. Classification (NCBI taxonomy): domain Bacteria; kingdom Pseudomonadati; phylum Pseudomonadota; class Alphaproteobacteria; order Hyphomicrobiales; family Phyllobacteriaceae; genus Mesorhizobium; species Mesorhizobium sp. M7A.F.Ca.US.006.04.2.1. The sequence goes on along the minus strand of NZ_RZQA01000374.1, from coordinate 2,464 downwards.
GCTCCTATGGGCCTGCGCCGGGCGACGACGTCGTCTATCCCTTTGGCCAGGCCTGCGCCAAGGGCGGCGGTTCTTCGACCATCCGTGTCGAAAAGACCGGCGACCGCGAATGCAGGCTCGGCCAACCCTGCTCGTTCGAGATCACCATCACCAATGAAGGAGCGACCGCCTTCTCCGGGCCGGTCCGCATCGGCGATGCGATCGGCGTGGAGGGTCTCGGCAGGCTGGAAGGCGTTGAGATCACCTCGATCGATCCGCCCTTCGGCTGCTCGCCGGAACCGGCAACCTTGCCTGCGTCCTGCATTGCCAACCTGACGCTCGGCGCCGGCGAAAGCCGGGTGCACCATGTCACCGTGGTCATTCCCGACGACGGCCGCCTGGCCAATCTGCAGGGCAATGTCAGCGGCCAGAACTGCGTCGGCGTGCTGTCTCCCGACACACGGGTGCAGGGCGGTGGCGACGTGCTTGGCGGCGATCAGACCAATGTGCAGGGCGATCACAGCAAGGCCTATGCCTGCCATCCCTTCACCATTAGCCAGGAGACGAGGAAGGAATGCTCGCAAGGCTTCGTCATGAACGATGCCGGCCGCTGCGTTTGCCCCGAAGGCACCACCTACCGCAACGGCCAGTGCTCGCCGGGCGGTGGTATCGTGCCGAAGCCGGAACAGCCGAAACGCTGTGTGCTGCTCGAGGGCCAGATCCGCACCGAGGACGGACGCTGCGTCTGCCCACGCGGAACCGGGCTCGAGAACGGCAGGTGCGTCAGGACCGACAAGCCCGAGCAGTGCACTATCCGTGGCCAGGTCCACAATGCGGATGGCGATTGTGTTTGCCCCAGGGGAACCGAGATCAGGGGCAATGCCTGCCGCCCGATCCAGCCAAAGCCGGAGCAGTGCACGATCCGTGGCCAGGTCCACGATGCCGATGGAGACTGTGTCTGCCCGCGAGGGACCGAGGTGCGCAATGGCGCCTGCCGTCCGATCCGGCCGAAGCCTGAGCAGTGCATCATCCGTGGCCAGGTCCACGACGCGGACGGAGACTGCGTCTGCCCGCAAGGCAACGAGGTCAGAAACGGCGCCTGCCGCCCGATCCGGCCAAGGCCTGACCAGTGCACCATCCGTGGCCAGGTCCACGACGCCGACGGCAATTGTGTCTGCCCGAGGGGTACCGAGGTGCGGGGCAATGCCTGCCGGCGCAAGCAGCCGACGCAGGAGCAGTGCGACATACGCGGCCAGGTCCACAACAAGCGCGGCGAATGTGTCTGCCCGCGCGGCACCGAGGTGATCAACGGCGCATGCCGCAGGCAGGAGGTGGAATGCGCACCGGGCTCGCAGATGATCGATGGCCAGTGCCAGCCGATCATCAGGAGGCGCTGCCCGGAAGGCACGATCGGGCGCTACCCGAACTGCCGGGCGGTCCGCGGACAACCGTCGCTGGAGCTGAACCCCGGCCTGCTGCTGCAGCAGGTGCTGCCACGGCGCAGGCCGCAAGTCGAACAGCGGCAGGACCAGGTTCCAGACAGAATCCTGAAGCTCCAGCAGCAATAACCACCTGCTCGACACGAGACCAGAAACCCCGCCGGAGCAATCCGGCGGGGTTTTCTTCGCAGCTGTGGGGACAAGCGGGAATTGGCCGCAGCATGATCGCGGATAACGGCACGCGTCCCAGCCTGCGCGTCGACCGCGCCTGCACCCTCGACAAGTCGGCTGCGGCGCATTAGGCAGTCGATAGGGTGGCCAACGAGAAGGACACTCGGAAAGGCCGCATCCATGAGCAGAAAGACCCTGATTGCACCATCGGTGCTGGCATCGGATTTTTCCAAACTCGGCGATGAGGTCGAAGCGGTAGCGGCAGCCGGCGCCGACTGGATACATCTCGATGTTATGGACGGGCATTTCGTGCCCAACATCACCTTTGGCCCGCCAGTGATCAAGGCGATCCGCAACCGCACCAAGGCCTTCTTCGACTGCCATCTGATGATTGCCCCGGCCGACCCCTATCTGGCCGCTTTCGCCGAGGCCGGCTGCGACGGTTTGACCGTCCATGCCGAGGCCGGCCCGCATCTTGACCGCTCGCTGCAGACCATCAGGAACCTTGGCAAAAAGGCCGGTGTGTCGCTCAATCCGGCGACGCCGGAAAGCGTGGTCGAATACGTGCTCGACCGGCTCGACCTGATCCTGATCATGACCGTCAATCCGGGCTTCGGCGGCCAGGCCTTCATCCCAGCGATCGTCGACAAGGTGAAGCGGGTCAAGGCCCTCGTCGGAGGCCGGCCGATCCGAATCGAGATCGACGGCGGTGTTTCAGCCGAAACCGCGCCGCTGGTCACCGCTGCCGGCGCCGATGTGCTGGTGGCGGGCGCCGCCATCTTCAAAGGCGGCAGCGTCGAGGCTTATCGGCAGAACATCCAGGCAATCAGGACGGCAGCCGATAAGGCAGCCGGTTGACCAGCAGTGTTCCCGCG
>NZ_RZQA01000373.1:0-5914 GCF_004022915.1 Mesorhizobium sp. M7A.F.Ca.US.006.04.2.1 | reverse complement strand
CCCAAAAGCACAAAAGTAAGTGCCGCAACCGCCATCAACGCCGCGGTGACTGCGAGGGCCATGTGGATGTTGGTGTCGGCCATGCGGCCGCCGGCAATATTACCGATCACGGCAGCGATGCCAAACCCGAGCAGAGCCAAGGCAATCGGTCCGGTTGTAAGGAGTGTCACCTGTTCGAGGAAGGGACGCACATAGACCGAGCCGGCAAAATGCCCCGTCATCAGCAAAAGGATAGCCAGCATGCCGAGTTGGATGCCGCGCCGCCGGGTCAGCCGAAATACATCTGCAAGGCTGTTGCTTGCCGTTGCGGGCAAGGTCGGCAGGCTGAGAAACTGCAGCAGCATGGCAAGCGCGGCCAGCCCCGCCGTCATGGCCATGGCACTGCGCCACCCTATCCAGTCACTGATCAACGCGCCCATCGACGGTGCGGCAATGGTTGCGAGCGAGACGCCCAGGGTGACGATCGCCATGCCCCGCCCCGTCGCGCTGGCGCCAACAAGCCTCGCCACGACGGCGACCGAAAGTGCCCAGAAAGCACTGAGAGCGATGCCCAGCCCGGCCCGGCCCAACAACAACAGCCAGAAATCGGTCGCCAGCGCCGCCAGGACATTGGAACCGACCGCAAGAGCACTGAGACCAACCAGCACCGCCTTGCGGTTCAAGCGGCCGATGAGAACATTGCTCAACATGGCCGTCACGGCGCCGACGGAAGCGGTGGCGGTGACGACCTGTCCGGCCGTCCCCTCGCTGATGCCGAGATCACGTGCCATTGGCGTCAGCAGACCTGCGGGCAGGAATTCGGCCGACACCAAGGCAAAGCTGGTGGCCGCCAATGAAATCACCGCGAACCAGGTGGCTGCGCTCCACGCGGCTGGTGCATCGGCATCAAGGCCAGTCGCGGCGTCTTCAAGCTGTAATGTTGTGTCAGTCACGGAAAGATCTCCAAAGTTTGGAGGTCTTAAATAGGCGAGTCCGCTCGGATGATATGTATCTTAGAATCCGAAATTCATATCCATTCGTCCGGGAATTGTGCGACGCACAACGCCCGGCGAGACATTGGTGATGCGCTTGAACGCGCGCGCGAAGGATGCCTCCGAATCATAGCCCAAACGGGTAGCGACTTCGGCAACCGACAAGCCGTTTTGGCCCAGCAATTCGCGGGCAAGCTGCATGCGCAGGCGGGCGAGATAGTGTGCGGCACCCTCCCCCAATACCGCACTGAAACGCTCGGCGAAAATCGAGCGCGATTGGCCTGCCACGCCGGCCAGGCTTCCCAGCGTCCAGTTGTGGCCGGGGTCGCGGTGCATGGCCGCCAAAGCGCGGCCTATATGGGGGTCGCGGATGGCTGCGAGCCAACCGGTGGTCGAGGCTCCGTTGCAATTGACCCAGCAGCGTATGAGCCGGGCCGTCAGCAAGTCGGCCATACGCGACAGAATCGTGGCGCTGCCCATCTGCGGCTGCGAGGCCTCCACCGTCATGGCCGCCAGCAAAGGACCGACGACCGGGTCATTGCCGGCCACGTCGCAACCCTTGATGACAGGCGGCATCAACGTGATCAATGGGTTGAGCGCATAGGAGTCCAAGGCCATGGAGCCGCAGAAAAGGGTGCTCGTCGCGCCCGTTCCTTGCCGTACCACTTCGCAGACGTTGCCCCCCAACTTGATCACCTGGCAACCTTCGAGCGAGCCCCCTGCAACGTCCGGCGCGCTCGCCAGCCGATGGGCGATGCCTTGCGGCAGCAGCACCAGATCGCCATCGCGCAGCTCCTGCCAGCCTTGCGATTCAGTATGAATCCAGCATGGGCCCTGGCCGACAAAGTGAAACCGAAGCAGCTGTTGTTGCGGAAAGTCTATGCTCCATGGGTGCCGGAGTTCGCAGCGGCCATAGTTGACACCACTCAAGCGAAAGTCTTGCAGAACTTCGCTGAGCGCATCCATCGGGATATGTGGCGGCGAGGACGGCCGGGACGAATGGTCAAACATATACGCAATATAGATGCCGAACGTCCGGCAGGCAAGCGGGGACCGTTGTTCCACCAAGTCAATCACTGCAACGGCACCCTACCCTTTCCGGCAGATTTCTCGCCTTGCCTCCCGCTCCAACTGCATGCAAGGAGTGCTGCAAGACACAGGGACAAGAGGCATGGCGGCGGAAGCATCGGGCAGTGATCTGGTTCAGGTGGTGGCGCTGCTTGCTGCCGGTGTCGTCGCCGTTCCCATCTTCAAGCGCATGGGCCTCGGCTCGATCCTCGGCTATCTGGCTGCCGGCGTGGTGATCGGCCCGTTCGGCCTCGGCGTCTTTTCCGAATCGGAAGCCATTCTTCATGTCGCCGAACTCGGCGTGGTGATGTTCCTGTTCATCATCGGGCTGGAAATGCAGCCATCGCGGCTCTGGGGCCTGCGCCGCGAGATCTTTGGCCTCGGTGCGTTGCAGGTCGGCGTCTGCGCGCTCCTGCTGACCGGGGTCGGCATGGCTGGAGGGTTTCCAATCGCGCAATCCTTCGTCGCCGGCGCCGGCTTCGTGCTGACCTCGACAGCGATCGTCATGCAGCTTCTCGAGGAACGCGGCGAAATCGCCGCGCCGAAAGGTCAGCGCATCGTATCGGTCCTGCTGCTCGAGGATCTTGCCATCGTGCCGCTGCTGGCCCTGATCGCGTTTCTGGCGCCCGGCGGTGCCGACACCAGCCTATCGGAGCGGCTGACCGAGGTCGGCATCGGCCTCGCCGCGATCGTCGGCCTGGTTGTGGCCGGCCGTTATCTGCTCAATCCGTTCTTCCGCATCCTGGCGGATGCCCGTGCCCGCGAGGTGATGACGGCGGCGGCACTTCTGGTCGTTCTCGGATCCGCGCTTGCCATGCAGCTCAGCGGCCTGTCGATGGCGATGGGCGCCTTCCTGGCCGGTGTGCTTTTGTCCGAATCGACCTTCCGCCATCAGCTTGAAGCCGATATCGAACCGTTCCGCGGCATCCTGCTCGGTCTGTTCTTTCTCGCGGTGGGCATGTCGCTCGACCTGCATGTGGTCGCGGCGAACTGGCGGCTGATTGCCATCTATGTCGTCGCCTACATGGTGATGAAGGCATTCGGCATCTACATCGTCGCCCGTATCCTGAAAACCAGCCACCGCGAGGCGCTTGAGCGCGCGGTCTTCATGGCGCAAGGCGGTGAGTTCGCCTTTGTCCTTTATTCGGCGGCCGCGGCGGTCGGTATCATCGACGGCAACGCCAATGCGACGCTGACGGCGATCGTCATCATCTCCATGGTGCTGACGCCGCTGGCCATCATCGCCTTGCGCTATCTGACGCCGCGCGACGAGCAGTCGCTCGACGGCGTCGACGTCGCCGATGGCCTGACCGGCAGCGTGCTGATCATCGGCTTCGGCCGCTTCGGCCAGATCGCCAGCCAGCCGCTGCTGCTGCGCGGCATCGACGTCTCGATCATCGACAATGACGTCGAAATGATCCAGGCGGCGGCCGATTTCGGCTTCAAGGTCTACTATGGCGACGGCACGCGGCTGGACATCCTGCATGCCGCCGGTGCCGGCCGGGCGCGCGCCGTGCTGATCTGCGTCGACAAGGCCGATGTGGCTGTTCGCATCGCCCAGCTGATCAAGGCCGAATTCCCACTGCTCACCGTGCTGGCCCGCGCATTCGACCGTGGAACGGCGCTGCAGCTCATACGTGCCGGCGTCGACTACCAACTGCGCGAAACCTTCGAATCCGCACTTGTTTTCGGCGGCTCGGCCCTGGAATCTCTGGGCGTCGATCCCGAAGACGTGGCTGAAACGATCGAAGATGTCAGGCGCCGCGACACCGACCGCTTCGAAACCCAGCTCGCCGAAGGCATTCGCGCCGGACAGCGCTTCCTGAGAGGCAATATCGGCACGCCGATTCCGACACCGCTCTCGACGCCGCGCCGGCCTGGTCAGGCACTCAACGAAGAGACCGCGGGTGTGCTGCACAAGTCCGAACCCGCCGATTGAGCAAGGAATTAGGTATGGAATTGGACAGCAGAGCCCTGTCGGTCACCAAATTCTGGCGCGATGCCGGCGAGGATGCCTGGTTCGAGAAGAACGAAGCATTCGATGCCGAGTTCCGCGACCGCTTTCTCGACCTGCACTACGCCGCCGCGCGGCGTGAATGCGACGACTGGCTGGAACATGCCGAAGGCGCGCTGGCGCTGATGATCCTGCTCGACCAGTTTCCGCGGAACTGCTTTCGCGGCACCGGCCATATGTACGCGACCGATCCGCTCGCCAGATATTTCGCAGAGAAGGCGATCGCGGCTGGTCATGACCTGGCACTCGAGGAAGAACTCCGCGTTTTCCTCTACCTGCCTTATGAGCATTCGGAGCTACTGGCCGACCAGGATATTTCGGTCGAGCTGACGCAGGCCAGAGCCGAGCCCTATCTGAAGTATGCTGTCGAACATCGTGATATCATTGAGCAATTCGGCCGTTTTCCGCATCGAAACAAGATGCTTGGCCGCGAAACCACCTCGCAGGAGCAGACGTTCCTGGATGGTGGCGGCTTCTCGGGTTAGAGGCCTCGCTGCGCCGTTTGCAGGCCGGTATCACCTGAATATCAACGCACCTAGGCCAGCCACCAATCCCGGCCGGACGACAATCGCTCGATGCCTGAGGTATCGACGGCGACCAGGCGATCGGTGATGCTGCGACCGCTGACAACCAGGCCGGGCGCGATCTCGGCCAGCGGCGCCAGCACGAAGGCGCGCTCCAGCATGCGCGGATGCGGCACCTCCAGCCCGGTCTCGTGGATGACGCGGTCGCCGAACACCAGAATGTCGATGTCGATCAGCCGCGGCCCCCACCGCTCCTCGCGCACCCGCTTCAGCTTGCGCTCCGCATCGAGGCAGAGGTCGAGCAGGGCACGCGGTGCAAGCACGGTGGAAATTTCGGCGGCCGCATTGAGAAAATCCGGCTGATCGAGCTTGCCCCAGGGCGGTGTGCGATAAAGCGAGGAGACGCCGGTGACACGCGTATCCGCGTCGGCATCCAGCATGCGCAGCGCCGCGCTCATGGATTTCGCCGGATCGCCAAGATTGCCGCCAAGGCTGAGGTAAACGGTACTATTCGGGCCAGACAACGGTCACCTCGACATAATCGAGCACGCCGGGCACTGGTGCGTTCGGCTTGCGCACCGTGATCTCGGCTTTCTTTATCTGCGGAAAACGCGCCGTCAGCGCACGGGCCACTTCGAGCGCCAGCGACTCGATCAGAAATCGGCGCTGCCCGGTGATGATCTTTTCAATGACGCTGAATGCAACGCCGTAGTGGACTGTATCCTCGATCGAATCTTCGGCAAGCGCCCGGCCTGGGTCAACGGTCAGAACGGCATCGACATAGAAGCGCTGGCCGAGCCGTTCCTCCTCGTCCAGCACGCCGTGCCGGGCAAAGAAAGCGCAGTTCTTCATGCGGATGACATACATCGATCAGTTTCTCGCCCGGTCGGTTTGACGCGCCAGCATAGCATCGGCGAGCGCCAATGCGTCCACGTTGAATGCGACATCGTGGACGCGAAACAGATCGGCGCCCTGGAGCCTCAAAATGACGCTGGTCGCCGCTGTTCCGACCCCTCTGTCGGCGGCATCACGGCCGGTGACCGTGCCGATGAAGCGTTTTCGCGACGTGCCGGCCATCAGCGGCAGGCCGAGTGCATGCAATTCCGAAAAGCGTGCCATCAGGTCGAGATTTTCCTCCGCCGTCTCCTTGGCGAATCCGAAACCGGGATCGAGCACGATGTGATCATCGGCGATGCCGTTCTGGCGGGCGATTTCCAGCGACCTTCGCAGGAATGCCAACTGATCGGCAATCGCGTCCGGCAGCTTCTGGCGATCCCGCCCGGTATGCATGATGACAAGCCCGGCACCGGTATCGGCGGCGACACGAGCAATATCGG
>NZ_RZQA01000372.1:0-5915 GCF_004022915.1 Mesorhizobium sp. M7A.F.Ca.US.006.04.2.1 | reverse complement strand
ATGCTGATCTACAAGTATGTCGTCCACCAGGTCGCCAACGCCTACGGCAAGACGGCAACCTTCATGCCGAAGCCGATCTTCGGCGACAACGGCTCGGGCATGCACGTCCACATGTCGATCTGGAAGAACGGCAAGCCGACCTTCGCCGGCAATGAATACGCCGGTCTGTCGGAAAGCTGCCTGTTCTTCATCGGCGGCGTCATCAAGCATGCCAAGGCGATCAACGCCTTCACCAACCCGCTGACCAATTCCTACAAGCGCCTGGTGCCGGGTTACGAAGCGCCGGTTCTGCTCGCCTATTCGGCGCGCAACCGCTCGGCGTCCTGCCGTATCCCGTTCGGCTCGTCGCCGAAGGCCAAGCGCGTCGAGGTCCGCTTCCCCGATCCGGGCGCGAACCCCTACCTCGCCTTCTCAGCGCTGCTGATGGCCGGCCTCGACGGCATCAAGAACAAGATCCATCCCGGCCAGCCGATGGACAAGGATCTCTACGACCTGCCGCCGAAGGAGCTGAAGAAGATCCCGACCGTCTGCGGCTCGCTGCGTGAAGCCCTGCAGAGCCTCGACAAGGACCGCGGCTTCCTGAAAGCCGGCGGCGTCTTCGATGACGACCAGATCGACAGCTACATCGAGCTGAAGATGGCCGAAGTGATGCGCTTCGAAATGACCCCGCATCCGGTCGAGTACGACATGTACTACTCCGTCTGAGATTCAATCTCGGTCCAAGATTAGCTATAATGCTCAAGCCCTTGAAAGACGTCCCTCTTTCAAGGGCTTTTTGCTGCGCTCCAATAGGATTGCCAGCCGACCGGCATGCCTCGCCTGCACGGCAGCCGCGCATGGACAGCCGTATCCGCCTTTCGTCTTCGACGATCATAGGATGCCCGGATTCTTGGACCTACGGTCCATCGGAGCGGCCGGCTTTTGAGCGCGTCGCTTCAATCACAACTCGGCGGTGTTCAGTAAATGATCAAGGGAGGCGGTTCGGCCGCCAACGTCGGAGCCAGGAGCGAGCGGAGCACTGTCTCAGGCTACAGTGACCGCTCGTCCGGCGCCCACGCCAATGCCGCCGTTCAAGAAAACCCCGCCCGTCCGAACAGCATTGCGTGACGTAACCCCAAGGCCCGCGAATACGCATGCCGTAGCGTGATCTGTCAACGCCACCAGCCGGGTGGCGAATGACCGATTCCGTTGTATGAACAGATGCTTATGGAAGATCCATCGCCCCGGACAAGGGCTGGAAAAGGCGGTTTTCCGGGCTTTCTGGCGAGTGATCGCCGCAGACTCGCACGGCTGCGGCCGGAACTCACGGGCGATTAGCGACCGCCGGAACTGCCTGACTTTTTCTGGGTATGTTTTACCGGGAATGCAGTCCGCCGGGTAACGGCCAAAAAAGAACCCCGGCGCGAAACGCCGGGGTCCTCTTGTCATACAGTCCGAAACACTTACGCGGCGGCTGAAACCTGAGCGCTTGCCGGAACCGAGGCGATCGTCTTCAGGATTTGCGAGGCGATCTGGTAGGGGTCGCCCTGCGAGTTCGGACGGCGGTCTTCCAGATAACCCTTATAGTCGCTCTTGATGAAGGAATGCGGCACGCGGATCGAGGCGCCACGGTCGGCAATGCCATAGCTGAACCGGTTCCACGGCGCGGTCTCGTGCTTGCCGGTCAAACGCTTGTCGTTGTCCGGGCCGTAGACGGCGATGTGATCCATCAGGTTCTTGTCGAAGGCCGCCATCAGCGCTTCGAAATAGGCTTTGCCGCCGACTTCGCGCATATAGGCGGTCGAGAAGTTGGCGTGCATGCCAGAGCCGTTCCAGTCTGTGTCTCCGAGCGGCTTGCAGTGGTATTCGATGTCGATGCCGTATTTCTCGGTCAGGCGCTGCAGGAGGTAGCGGGCCATCCACATCTGGTCGGCGGCCTTCTTGGAGCCCTTGCCGAAAATCTGGAATTCCCATTGGCCTTTGGCCACTTCGGCGTTGATGCCTTCGTGGTTGATGCCGGCGGCGAGGCAGAGGTCGAGATGCTCCTCGACGATCTGACGCGCGACGGAGCCGACATTGGAATAGCCGACGCCGGTGTAGTACGGGCCCTGGGGTGCGGGATAGCCGCTCTCGGGGAAGCCGAGCGGGCGACCGTCCTTGTAGAAGAAATATTCCTGCTCGAAGCCGAACCAGGCGCCCTCGTCATCGAGGATGGTGGCGCGCTTGTTTGAGGCATGCGGCGTGACACCATCGGGCATCATGACTTCGCACATGACCAGCACGCCGTTGGTGCGGGCGGGATCCGGATAGACCGCAACCGGCTTCAGCACGCAATCGGAGCTGTGCCCTTCGGCCTGCTGGGTCGAGGAACCATCGAAGCCCCACAGCGGCAGCTGCTCGAGTTCAGGGAATTCGGCGAATTCCTTGATCTGCGTCTTGCCGCGAAGGTTGGGGACCGGGGTATATCCATCGAGCCAGATATACTCGAGCTTGTATTTCGTCATTCTAGCCTCTCGTTGCTTGATCACCGAACACTGAACGGCGTCGACATGCGTCTGCCGTCAGCAGCTGGCCTGCCGCACACTTAAAATGCAATTCGTGTGCCATTCTTGGTCCGGAGGGTGCGACAAAATTGACGCGGCATCCACCGGAAGTCGGTGAGCCGCCTAAGCAATGCGCCCGGATCCATCACGGTCCTTATTTGCACAAATAGTGTGCAAATGCTGATCTTTTCATAGGCATATTGCCTAACTTGATTGCAGACCTTATCTTCGGGCCAAGTTGAATCGAAAAGGTTCGGCGGAAGAAAGGAACCCGGCAATGGAAGTCATTTCCACACGACCGTCGGCCAAAATTTTGATGTTCCCGGCGGCAGCACGCCTCTCTGCCTCAAATTTGAGCGGAAAGGCTAAGTTTGCGGCAGAGCTTGCCTCGCTGCGTGGTGCCCGCGCGGATTTCGGCGACGGCTGGTACCATGAGGCAGCCATCGAGGAAGAGGCCCGGGGCCGCAAGAGCTGACACAAAGGGCAGCAGCCCTCGCCAACGAATTGGCCTGAAAAGAAAAAGCCCGGCGCGATCGTTCGCGCCGGGCTTTCTTTTGAACGCTGGGGCTGCCTACTCCTTGGCGTGCAGGTCGGTGCCGAGCGTATCCTTGACGAAGATCATGCCGATGACCAGCGTTATAGCCGCGATCACCACCGGGTACCAAAGGCCATAGTAGATGTCGCCTTTGTAGGCGCTGAGCGCGAACACGGTTGCCGGCAGCAGGCCGCCGAACCAGCCATTGCCGATGTGATAGGGCAGCGACATGCCGGTGTAGCGAATGCGGGTCGGGAACATTTCGACCAGGATCGCCGCGATCGGCCCGTAGACCATGGTCACGAACAGCACCAGGATGAACAGGATGCCGATCGTCATTGGCCAGTTCACTGCTGCAGGATCGGCGAACATGGCGAACGCGCCGCCGCCTGGAATGTTGTAGACGGTGACTTCGGGTGCGCCCGCTGCCTCATCGGTGGTCAGCAGCTTGTCCTTGACCGCCTGGTCGATCGGCACCGTCGCCTTTTCACCGGCACGGATGGCAGCGGCGTCCAGCTTCAGTTCCGGGTTGGCGGCAACAAACGCATCGAGCTTCTGGTCCGCAACCTTGGCTGCCGCGCGCTTCAGCGGATAGCCGCCGTCCTGCAGCGACATATTGACGGCCTTGATGAAGGCCGCCTCCTTGGCCTTGGCCTGATCACCGGCGGCGATGGCGTCATAGGACTCGACCGTCTCGTTGCCGATTTTGACAGATGCGGGTGTGCCGGCGGCAGCCGTCGACACCACGTCATAGGGAACCGAGTTCTTGGTCAGGAACGAAGTCGCGATATCGCAGGATGTCGTGAACTTCGCCGTGCCAACCGGATTGAACTGGAATTTGCAGTCGCCCGGCGCCGCGGTCACCGTCGCCCTGGTGTTCTGCTGCGCCGTGGCGAGTGCCGGATTGGCAGCCCATGTCAGTGCCTTGAACAGCGGGAAGGTGCAGACAATCGCCAGCGCAAGGCCCGCCATGATGATCGGCTTGCGGCCGATCTTGTCGGAGAGCCAGCCGAAGACGACGAAGAAGATCGAACCGACCGCCAGGGCGACCGCGATCATGATGTTGACCGACTGCGCGTCGACCTTGAGCACGTTGGTCAAGAAGAACAGCGCGTAGAACTGGCCATTGTACCAGACCACGGCCTGACCGGCTGTGAGGCCGAGCAGCGCCAGCAGTGCAATCTTGGCGTTCTTCCATTGGCCGAAGGCTTCCGTCAGCGGCGCCTTGGAGCCCTTTCCCTCATCCTTCATGCGCTGGAAGGTCGGGGATTCGGAAAGCGAAAGCCGAATCCAGATCGAGATGCCGAGCAGCAGAAAAGACACGATGAACGGAATACGCCAGCCCCAGGCAGCATAGTTTTCCTTGCTCAATGAAGCCTGTACGATCAGGATCACAACCAGCGACAGGAACAGGCCGAGCGTCGCGGTGGTCTGGATCCACGAGGTGTAGTAGCCGCGCCGGTTGTCCGGCGCATGTTCGGCGACGTAAGTGGCCGCGCCGCCATATTCGCCACCCAGAGCCAGGCCCTGCAGCATGCGCAGGATGATCAGGATCACGGGAGCGGCGATGCCCAAAGTGGCATAGCCGGGCAGCAAGCCGACCAGGAAGGTCGATAGGCCCATGATCGTCATGGTGACAAGAAAAGTATATTTACGGCCGACAAGGTCACCGATGCGGCCGAACAGCAGTGCGCCGAACGGGCGCACAAGGAAGCCTGCGGCGAAAGCCAACAGCGCGAAAATGTTGCGGGTCGCTTCCGGAATGGCTGGGCTGAAAAAGGTCGAACCGATGAACACCGCCAGCGAGCCATAAAGATAGAAATCATACCATTCGAAAACGGTGCCGAGCGAGGAAGCGAAGATGACTTTCTTCTCTTCCCGCGTCATGCCGCGGCTTGTTCCGCCGGCGGTCGATGCTATTGCCATTGCGTTATCCTCCCGTGAGACCCGTTCTCAATGCTGCGCGACACTGTCCGCGTTCTCCTCCGAGCACGGACTCAACGACAGCCATTCGGGAAAAATGACAGAAAGCGCCCGCCAAAGGCAGCGCGTCTTTGGGATTATGACTTTGGTATTAGGTGCGCTGCGGGATGAAACCGGGCGAGTTGGGAAACCCCTAGCCCTTGAGCGCTTGCAGCAGGCCGGCGGCAGCCATCATGTCGCGCTTGCGAGCCGCGCGGCGGGCAACGGCCTCCGCATCCTGCCCCCAATGCTCGATCTGCCAGTCCTCGTCGACATGAGCAGCGGCCCAGGCAGCCTCAGCGTCGATCTCGCCGAAATCGACAGCCAGCGCCAGCAGCGCCGAACCGGTCAGCGACGTCATCACATGGATGGCGGCGAGCCGCAGCGGCTCGGCGCGCTGGGCAAGATGGCTGCCCAGCACGGCGATGGTCTCGCGCGGCTGCTCGACATGGATGATGCCCTCGGCCAGATTGAAACGTGCTCCGAGTGTCCTCGCCCAGTCGATCACCGGATCCCAATGCTGATTCTGCCGCTCCACCAGCCCTTGCGGTGCGTCGGCGCGATAGCAGGTGAGATCGGATGAGGCAAAGCGCAGGATATCCTCCAGCACCGCCTGCGGGTCGCTGGCAACGCCATCGATGGCCGTGTTGACGAGGCGCATCACCGGCATCTTCACCGGATCGATGGTCTCGCTTTGGGCGGCGAACTCGTCGGCGACGAGCGCGGCTGCTGCCTCGGTCGGCAGCACCAGCAGCGCCTTGCCCGGCGTCCGCACCGGCTTGCCGTCGAGATGCACGGCAAAGCCATTGTCGACAGGTGCCACAGAGGCGGCGTTGTAGAAGCGCTTGGGCAGAGGCGTCTTCATCTGGATCTGGGCGCGGCGCACAGGATCCGGG
>NZ_RZQA01000371.1:0-5922 GCF_004022915.1 Mesorhizobium sp. M7A.F.Ca.US.006.04.2.1 | reverse complement strand
GGCATTCACCGTGCCGCGGGCGCGCTCCAGGCCCAGGCGCGTGGCCGCGAGGCTGGCGCGCGCCATGTCGGGTCGCAGGCGGTCGAGCAACGCAAAATGCTCCGGTTCGTGGGCGCCGTCTTCCAGGCCGTGAACATGCATTTCGAAGCCGTCGGGAATGCGGCAGGCAACCTCTGTCATCATGATCATCGCGCAGCGCTCGGATGCCAGGCTGTAGGCGCGGGCATCGACGAAAGACGCCACCGACAGCACCAGCCGTGCCAAGTCGGATCGTTGGCGATCCGATGGCACTAGCAGCGTCCCGCCGGTTCCCCGCATGACACCGTCCACCAACGAGCAAGCATCCACGACCAGCCGCTGCAGCTCCTGCGTATCCTGCACACCAGTGGCGACAATCGTGCCGTCCTTGAGAGTCAACGGACTATCCTGCCGTGCCAGTATCGCTTCGGCGGCCTCGTTCATCTGCGCGATCTGGCAGTGACCGTTGACCAGAAGGACGCCGAAGGGCAGACGCGCGAACGCCGATGCCAGCGCCGAGGTGTTTTCAAGCCGCCGGCCGATCTGCCCGGCGCGCAGGACATGCGGCACGATCTTCTGCAACAGCTCGATGTCTTCCTTGCCAAACGCGTCCTGCCTCGGACCGCGATCGACACTCAAAATCCAGTGCGACCCGTTGGCGGCGATCAGGTTGCAGGCGAGCCCCTTATAGATGTCACGCGGCCTTAGCCAGTCCTGCCAGAGTTCGCTGCGGCGGAACGCCGGCTCATCAGGTGGCGGCGGCCAACGATAGACTTTGCCGACGGGCAAGGCCGCCGACGCCGCTGTCAGAGGATCGCGCATCAACGTGTCGATGGCCTTTTGCGAACTTAATTCCGGGTCGAGGTCGGATGCGACCGCATTGGCCGTCCGCGGGCTGACGTGCAGGATGCAGGCGCGCGAACCGCCGAACAGGTCACGCAGGCTGGTGACCGCGTCGAACCATCGTTCCTGGTCGTAGGCGGCTTCGTAGACCCTGCCAACAACGGCGGATACCGCTTCGGTGGTGACGTCAGCCATGGGGCCCTTCGATCCTTCGAATGCTCACGTTTTCGTGAAGAAGCCTAACACATGGAAGCTCTCGCGCAAGTTGCACTGGTGCTGAGCCTGGGATGCCGCCCTCGTTTCCGGCCCATCGTCAATTAGCAAAAATGAAGGTGCCCCCCGGCTCTGGCCTTAGGGGTTCCCATTGACGCTTGCCGGCTTTTGCCGACGTGGATGGAAGCTTGGGCGGAGGCGCTGGCGTGACGGGCTTTGCGGGCTTTTCTTCCTGACCGCTTGGCGCTGGCGGCACGCTCTGCTCACGTTCACCGAAAGCCCATAGATCTTCCATTCGCCGTCTTCCGGCGCAAACAGGGGTGGTGTGTGGATGTTCTCCGCATTGCAATCTGTGCTTTTTATGCGGTTCTTGGGGCGTGGAAAAGGAGAGCTTGATGTCTGAAATGCTGCTGGCAACGCTTTCCAACATTCGGACGGTTGAGGAAATGATCGTCGCCTTCCGGGATGAAGAGCATTGCCGGCGGCTCCTGGAAGGTGTGGTGTGCCCGCCTCCGGGCCGCGCCGTGCAAGTCGGACATCACGTGCAATCGCCTAGATCCGATAACTCATTGCTGGAATGGATGTGCCGATTTCAAAAGCGCAACAAGCTGGCTTTGTTGATTCGTTCCCGTCTTGCGAAAGATACGGTTCAAATAAGTGCGCACGGTCGAGAATTGCAGGCCGGCTTCAGCCGCCGCCACCTGCAGGTTAAGGCCCTTGGCCAGCGCGGTGGCGAGCCGAACTTCCGCCGCCGTCAGGTCGAACAGGCCGGTCAATATGGTCGGCGAAGGCACCAGCGCGCTGGCGCTGATCGCGGTGGCGACAATGAGCAGATCGCAGCCGCCAAAGAGATCATGCGCGTCCCGCTTGAGCGGCAGGACATGCACCACGACCGGCGGAGGCAAGGCGCTGCGCAGCGGAATGGAGCGCGAAACGGGTTCGCCGTCGCGAGCCTGCACGGCCATCTGGAACAAACGGTTGCTTTCCGGATTGGCAAGGGCGATACCGCCGAACGCCGTCGCCACGAAGAACGTCTTTTCCTGATCGAACAGGGTGTTCGTTGCCCTGACGCGACCATTGCCGGCGAGGACGGCCGCCGGAAGTCCGATCGTGGCCAAGGCATTCACCGTGCCGCGGGCGCGCTCCAGGCCAAGGCGCGTGGCGGCAAGGCTGGCGCGCGCCATGTCGGGCCGCAAGCGGTCGAGCAATCCAAGATGCTCCGGTGCATAGGCGCCATCTTCCAGACCGCGCTGGAATACGAACATAACGAGCTCGCCGCTAGGCATCGGGATCGCCGCGCAGGTATTTGCCCCGAGCCCCAGTGTGCGCAACCGGATACGCACTGGATCGTCCCGAATTTCCTGTGGGGTCATGAAGCTGTCGACATCGATGAAGCTTGCCGGCCGCAGTTCGCTCATGCGCGTGGCGGCGGTGGAAAGCCGCAACGTCTCGTCTGCCGTGACTTCCTTCATCAGGCCCTGCAGGGACGGAACCGCCTTGCCACGGACAGGCAATCCATCGGCGAAAACAAAGAGTGCCCCACCCTTCGACGCCGCAGCACCGGTGACCCCCTCGAGAACGGCGGGCCATTTTTCTGAAATGAACGCTGCTTCATAAAGCGAGTCGACAATTTCCGTGAGCATGTGCCATATCTTCAGGCAGCGTATGTCTTGTGCTACATTGCACTTACACTAACATGAATCCAGCCAAATTTGAAGTCTCCGGCAGCGAAACTTGCAGATTTGGAACACATCTGGCTCCATCCGGATCATAAGCTGCTGCCTTGAAGTAGTTTCGCATTCGGCTTGGGAGAATCCGCCTGATGATCGAACCGACGGCATCCTATAGGGCGAGGCCAGCCGAAACCACGTTGTTGCCGCCTAATCCCCCTACTCCCACTCGATTGTTCCAGGCGGCTTCGACGTCACGTCGTAGACGACGCGGTTGATGCCGCGGACTTCGTTGATGATGCGGGTGGCAGCAGCCCCCAGGAAGGCCATGTCGTAGTGGTAGAAATCCGCCGTCATGCCGTCGACCGAGGTGACGGCGCGCAGCGCGCAGACGAACTCGTAGGTGCGGCCGTCGCCCATCACGCCGACCGTCTGCACCGGCAGCAGCACGGCGAATGCCTGCCAGATGGCATCGTAGAGGCCGGCTTTGCGGATCTCGTCAAGATAGATGGCGTCGGCTTCGCGCAGGATCTCCAGCTTTTCGCGGGTGATGCCGCCGGGGCAGCGGATGGCGAGGCCCGGGCCGGGGAATGGATGGCGTCCGATGAAACTCTCGGGCAGGCCAAGCTCCTTGCCCAGCGCCCTGACCTCGTCCTTGAACAGCTCGCGCAGCGGCTCGACCAGCTGCATGTTCATGCGCGCCGGCAGGCCGCCGACATTGTGGTGCGACTTGATCGTCACCGACGGGCCGCCGGTGAAGGAGACACTTTCGATCACGTCGGGATAGAGCGTGCCTTGCGCCAGGAATTCGGCGCCGCCGAGTTTCTTGGCCTCTTCCTCGAACACCTCGATGAACAGCCGGCCTATGGTCTTGCGTTTTTTCTCCGGATCCGACTCGCCCTCGAGGGCGTCGATGAAACGGTCCGACGCGTTGACCAGAATGAGCGGCAAATTGTAGTGCTCACGGAACATCGCCACCACGCCCGCGGCCTCGTCCTTGCGCATCAGGCCGTGGTCGACAAGGATGCAGGTCAGTTGGTCGCCGACCGCTTCGTGGATCAACAGCGCGGCAACGGAGGAATCGACGCCGCCCGACAGCGCGCAGATGACCTTGCCCTTGCCGACCTGCTTGCGGATCGCCTCGACCGCGTGCTCGCGGTAGGCGCGCATGGTCCAGTCGCCCTCGATGCCGGCGATGTTGTGGACGAAGTTCCTGAGCAGCCGGGCACCGTCGGGCGTATGCACCACCTCGGGGTGGAACATGATGCCGTACATCTTGCGCTCGATGTTGCCGAAGATGGCGAAGGGCGAGCCCTCCGATTTGCCGAACACCTCGAAGCCGTTGGGCAAGGAGATGACGCGGTCGCCATGGCTCATCCACACCTGGTGGCGCTGGCCGGGCGCCCACAGGCCCTCAAACAGCGGGCTGTCCTTCTGGATCTCGACGAAGGCGCGGCCGAATTCGCGATGGTCGGAGCTTTCGGCGACGCCGCCCATCTGCACGCACATGGCCATCTGGCCGTAACAGATGCCGAGCACCGGCACGCCGGCGTCGAAGACGATCTGCGGCGCGCGCGGACTGCCTATATCGCCGGTCGAAGCCGGGCCGCCGGACAGGATCACGGCTTTCGGATTGATGCGCTTGAATGCCGCTTCGGCCGACTGGAACGGCACGATCTCGGAAAACACGCCGGCCTCGCGGATGCGGCGGGCGATGAGCTGGGTGAACTGGCTGCCGAAATCGACAATCAGGACGGTATCGGGATGATTGGCTGTTTTCATGGCGAGCGTTTAGAGAAAGAAATGAGTCGACGCAATGGGTTGCGAGTTTCAGAGCGGTCTGGCGTCTTCATGCGGCGAATCTTTCAGAAGCGTGCCCAAACCGATGGCCTGTTCGAGCCGCATGACGGCCTCCGCCAGCTTCTCATCGATGACTTCAAGATATTCGGTCCAGTCGCCGACATGCCTGAGATCCGCCGCCCCGTCGGAAATGCCGCGCAGCCCGATCAGCGGAATGTCGAACAACTGGCAGGCGCGCAGGCAGGCGAAGGTCTCCATGTCGACCATGTCGGCGTTAACAGCATCATAGGCCGCACCGGTGATGATCGCGCCGCCGGTCGATAGCGTCGCCTGCTTGATATCAGGTATCTTGAAGGGCAATGGCACGATCACCGGCAGTTCGAGGAAGGGTGTGGCACCCTTCTCGAAGCCGAGCGGCGAAGCGTCGATGTCACGGTAGCTGACCGAAACCGCCTGGTAGATTCCCGTCTGCTCCAGCGTCCGGCTGCCGGCTGAGCCGAGCGACACGACGAGGTCGGGCAGGGTTTTTTGCGACTTCAGCCAGGAGAGTTCAGCGCCTAGCCTGACGCCGGCCTCGACCGGACCGACACCTGTCATCAATGGCGTGAACAGCTGCTTGAGATGCGGACCGTATTCGGCCTGCGCCGCCATGACGAAGAGGACGTCCTTGCCCGACAGGCGGCGAATTTTATCGGTCATGATGATTTGCTCCTCTCCGCCCGATCACCTGCTTATCTGCGCCGCCGCTCGCCGGGACCCGCTGCCTCCGGCAGCTCCCGGCGTCCGTGGCCTTTCATCGTGCCACCGGCACGATGAATTCGCCTGCGGCGAACCGGCCACTCACCCTTCTATGCCATCACGCCCGACCACCGTCATCATCGTTCCGGTCATGGTGGCGATCAGCTTGGCCTCGCCGTCGGCGGCAAAGGCGTAGGCCTGGCCGTCGGCAACGATGATGGTGCGGCCTGGCTTGGTCACCGAGCCGCGGAACAGGAAGCGCTCGCCCCTGCCCGGCGCCAGCAGGTTGACCTTGAACTCGATGGTCAGCACGCCGGAATTTTCCGGCATCAGCGAAAAGGCGGCATAGCCGCAGGCCGAGTCCAGCGCCGTCGAAATGACGCCGGCATGGAGGAAGCCGTGCTGTTGGGTGAGTGCCGCCGAATAAGGCATCTCGATCTCGATGATGCCGGGCGTCACCAGCGTCAGTTCGGCGCCGATCGTGGCCATCGCCTTCTGGCGCGCGAAGGAGGTCCTGACGCGATCCTCATAGTCGGGGGCGGGTACGATCTTTGCTGCCATGGCCGCTGCCTTCCTTTATGCGGATAAGCTTATTGCAGAGGCATGGACGGCAGGCAAATGCTTTTGCTGCACTGCACAA
>NZ_RZQA01000370.1:0-5923 GCF_004022915.1 Mesorhizobium sp. M7A.F.Ca.US.006.04.2.1 | reverse complement strand
GCTCTACGTCGTGCTGCTCGGCACCGTCGGCGGGCTGATGCTGGTCGAAAGCGTCAATGCGCTGCGCGCGACGCGCAGCGGTGCGGCGCCGGTGCTGAAGAAATCCGGCCAGCACAACTGGATCCACCGCTTGCCGCTGAAGATGCGCTTCAGGGCGTCAAAACTGTTCGTCAGCGTCATCCCCGTCCTTGGGCTTGGCGCCGGCATCGGCTTCCTGTCGTCGATCATGGGCGTCGGCGGCGGCTTCATCATGGTGCCGGCACTGATCTATCTGCTGAAAGTGCCGACCAATGTCGTCATCGGCACCTCGCTGTTCCAGATCATCTTCACCTCCGCCTATACGACGCTGGTCCACGCCACCACCAACCAGACAGTCGATGTCGTGCTGGCCTTCCTGCTGATGGCGGGCGGCGTCGCCGGCGCGCAGTACGGCGCGAAGGCCGGCCAGAGGCTGCGCGGCGAGCAGCTCAGGGCCTTGCTGGCACTGCTGGTGCTGGCGGTGGCGATACGATTGGCGATCGATCTTTTCGTCACCCCGCCCAACCTCTATTCGCTGTCCGCCGCGGGCCTCAACTGATGAAGGCTCGCAGCACATTCGCAACCGCCATTGTCCTGTCGCTGCTTGCGGCCGCCGTGCCGGCGAAGGCACAGGTCCCGCTGACCGAAGGCATCCAGATCGGTCTCTCCACCGACAACGTCTCGATCACCGCCGGTTTTTCCGGGGCCGATCTGACCATCTTCGGTTCGCTGGAGAACCCGGATCCACTCGTCGCGCGCCAGGGCCGCTACGACGTCATCGTCGTGCTCGAAGGTCCGCCCAAACCGGTGGTGGTGCGCCGCAAGGACAGGGTGCTCGGCGTCTGGGTCAATCTGGACTCTGAGACCTTCGAAAACGTGCCCGTCTCCTATTCGGTGGCGACGACGCGGCCGCTGCAGGACATCACCGAACCCAACAGCTACAAGCAGCTGTCGCTCGGCGCCTCCAACCTCTACATGCAGCCCGCCGATGCCGGCGACAGCCCGGCGACGATCGAGGAGTTCACGGCGGCACTGCGGGAGCGCAAGTCGGCGACCGGGCTCTACAGCGAGAATGTCGGCGGCGTGCAATTCCTGTCGCAGAACCTTTTCCGCGCCACAGTGAGGCTGGCGCCGAATGTGCCGGTTGGAACCCACAAAGCCCGCGCGTTCCTGTTCAAGAGCGGTCTGTTCATCAAGGAAAGCTCGGCCCAGCTCGAAATCCGCAAATCCGGTTTCGAGCAGTCGATCTTCCGTGTCGCGCACAATTATTCCTTCCTCTACGGCGTCTTCGCGATATCGCTGGCCATGCTGACCGGCTGGCTCGGAAGGCTGATCTTCCGGCGAGATTAGGATTTTCCCCGAAAAGTGGTTTCCCTTTGCCGAGGCATGCGGTAGACCGCGCTCCCCAGCCAAATGGCAGACACAAACAATTCGGTTCGGCAGAGCAGCCCGTCCCCGGACAGCGCGCGATTTCTCATGGCGCCTGTCGGCTCGCCGACGACAGATGCAGGAACTTGTCATGCGACCAGCCTTCGGCGGCATCGACTTCGGCACTTCGAACTCCACCGTGGGCGTGGTCCGCAACGGGCAGCCGCGCCTCGTCGCGCTGGAGAACGGCCAGGTCACGCTGCCCAGTGCCGTGTTCTTCAACTTCGAGGACAACCGCACCTGCTTTGGCCGCCAGGCCATCGCCAATTACACCGACAGCATCGAAGGCCGGCTGATGCGTTCGCTGAAGAGCGTGCTCGGCAGTTCGCTGGCCCATGAAAAGACCCGCATCAAATCGCGGTCGATCGGCTTCATGGAGATCGTCGGCATGTTCCTTGGCCACCTCAAGAAGAGGCTGGAAGCCGATGCCGGCGATACGGTCGAGACCGTCGTTCTTGGCCGGCCGGTGCAATTCGTCGATGACGATGCCGAGGCCGACGCGAAGGCGCAAAGCGAACTCGAGAACGCCGCACGTGCCCAGGGCTTCAAGCACATCGCTTTCCAGTTCGAGCCGATCGCGGCGGCGCTCGACTACGAGCAGAAGGTGACACGCGAGGAACTGGCGCTGATCATCGATATGGGCGGCGGCACGTCGGACTTCTCGATCGTGCGGGTCTCGCCGCAGCGCTCCCGTTTGCTCGACCGCAAGGACGACATCCTGGCCAGCCGGGGCGTCCATATCGGCGGTACGGATTTCGACCGGCTGCTGAGCATCGCCCATGTCATGCCGCAGCTCGGCTATTTGACGCCGACCAAGGACGGCAAGCGCAACCTGCCGGCAAGCTATTTCATAGACCTCGCCACATGGCAGCGCATCAACCTGGTCTACACCGCCAAGGCGATGACGCATCTGCGCCAGATCCGCTACGAGGCCGAGCGCGCCGACCTGGTCGACCGTTTCATCCACGTCGTCGAACACCGCTACGGACACGCGCTGGCCGCACGTGTTGAGAAGGCCAAGATAGAGCTGACCGACAGGTCATCCGCAGAGGTCGCTGTGAAGCTGCCGGGTGCGGAGTTCACCGCCGAAATCACGCGCAGCGGGCTCGACGCGACGATTGCCAGGGACATCGAGCGGGTCACCGCAACGGTCGGGCAGACTATCAGGGACGCTGAGGTGAAGCCGTCCGACATCACCGCGGTGTTCCTGACCGGCGGATCGACCGCGATCCCGCTGGCCAAACGAGAGATCCTGTCGATGGTGCCGCAGGCATCCGTCATCGAAGGCGACATGTTCGGCTCGGTCGGACTTGGCCTGGCGCTGGATGCGCAACGCAAGTTCGGCTGAGGCTTTCTTCGAGCGGTCCAGCTTTTCAGAGATTACTGATCCGCTTTAGGCCAGGTCGTGTACCCATAACCTTCGGCGTGATGCGATGAAGATCACGTCCGCTTTGCGCCGATAGCGACCAAGCTCGTGCGCCAGCGCGATATGTCGCAATGGGCCAGAAGCTGTCGTGGGGCCGCCGTGACAGATGCCTACCCGCGTGTCGTCAAAGTCGAGAGCTGGTCAGTATCGTAGCGGTTCCGCAGCTCAGCGAGGGCTTTTGGGTCCGGCGCACCCTGCGCCGCGAGTTTGGCAAGTTCTTCGAAGTAGCGTTCGTGGCCAGGCGGAGAGACGGTCATCAGCACGCGGGCGGGTCTCTCACTGACATTCGTGATGTCGTGCGGCACTCCCGGTGGAATGAACAGATAGGTTCCGGGCGTTGCGCGAACCGTCTTGTCGCCGACATGCCACGCACACTCGCCTTCGAGCAGGTAGAACGTCTCTTCCTGCACACGGTGAACATGCCGTCCGGTGGCGAATCCCGCTGGGATCGTCCAGTCAAACATGCTCGTGTGCTTGGTGTTTTCGCCGGTGACGAGGAAGACCATAGGTTGACCACGCAGCATGATCCCCTTCTTCTCGTCGGGCATGCGAATAATGGCATTGGCGCTCATAGGATCCTCCTTTGACTGGGTGCTTACTTCCGGCAAGCACCTGTGCGACATTGGCCGTCGATGCCGGGAAAGTCGTGAATTCGTTCCCAAAAATTTGCTAAAAGCGTTGGATGACAATCGGAGGCGACCTTTATCAGTTTGGCCCGTTCCGTCTCGATCAGGTGGCGGGCATTTTGTATCACGGCACCGAGCCGACCATGCTTGGGCAACGCGCCGTTTCGCTTCTGCGTTTGCTGCTCCAAAACGCGGGCGTACCGGTATCCAAAGACGCGCTGGTCGAAGCCGGCTGGGGCAAATTGGCGGTTGCCGACAACAACCTGACGGTCCAGATCGCGGCCTTGCGCCGGGTATTGGCCGACGCAGCGGATGCTGAGAGCTGGATCGAAACACTGCCGCGCCGAGGCTATCGCTATGTAGGACCGGCTGTTGCGACGAGTGTCCCTGATCGTTTTGCAGCCGCCCGCACCGCGTCGGCGCCGACCTTGCCTGAGAAGCCTTCCGTGGCGGTCCTGCCGTTCTCGAACTTGAGCGGAGATCCGCAACAGGAGTACTTCGCCGATGGAATGGTCGATGACATCATCACCGGCCTGGCACGCATAAAATGGCTTTTCGTTATCGCGCGAAACTCGACCTTCGCTTACAAAGGCCGCGCCGTGGACGTGAAGCAGGTCGGCAGCGAGCTTGGCGTACGATATGTCCTCGAAGGCAGCGTGCGCAAAGCTGGCGGTAGTGTGCGCGTAACCGCTCAGATGATCGATGCATCGACCGGCGCGCACGTGTGGGCCGAGCGCTACGACCGCAGTTCGGAGGACATTTTCGCGCTTCAGGACGAAATCGCGCTATCAGCGGTGGGCGCGATTGCTCCAAGCTTGCGAAAAGCGGAAATTGAACGTGTCAGGCGGAAGCGCCCAGAGAGTCTCGACGCATACGATCTCGTGCTTCAAGCCCAGCCTGATGTCGATACAGGTATGCCGGAACAAGTTACGAGAGCACTGGCGCTTCTTGAGCGTGCCATCGCACTCGAGCCTGCCTATGCCCTTGCGCATGGCAATGCAGCAATGTGTCATCATTGTTTGTTCCTTCGTGCCGGGCTGCAGGAATTCAACCGTGCGGCTTCGATCCGGCACGCCCGATTGGCCATTGTCCATGGACAAGACGATGCACTCGCTCTGACATGGGCAGGGTTTTCGATCGGCATGGACGCGCATGATCGCGCCGCTGCATTCACGGCATTAGACGCAGCCCTCGCCATTAGCCCGTCATCGGCGCTGACTTACATTCTTGGCAGCGTCGTTCTCGGATGGGCCGGCGAAGCAGAGCGCGCGATAGAATGGAGCGAGAAGGGTATCCGGCTAAGCCCGTTCGATTCGTGGGCTTGGGCCGCGTTTGACGCCCAAGCAATGAGCCATTTGCTGCGCGGGCGTTACGAAGAAGCTTGTCGCGCAGCCTACAAGTCCGTTCAAGCCAATCCGGCACACAGCATCACCTACGTGCAACTGACCGCTGCGCTCGCCAAACTCGGCCGGCTGGACGAAGCGAGGGCCGCCGCCGCGCGCGTGCGCGAGCTTCAGCCGGGCTTCCGCTACAGGCGCCAATTTGCTGGCGTGCGCTGTGCGCCAGCGCTCGCGGAGACTCTGGGAAGCGCGCTGCGGGACGCCGGATTGCCAGAGTGACGGCTGAGCGTCGAGGCGGACAGCGCTAGCGAGCCCATCTGGGGAGGAAGGTCGTGGTGAGGCGTTTCAATCAGCCACTCGATACAAAGTACCAAGACCTCCGAGCCAACGGCAAACCCGCAAACTCTGATACTCTAGCCCGCCGACGGGGCATCCGCCTTGCCGTCGAGATGCGCCTTAAGCGCCATCTGGGCCAGGCTTGCCTGGCGATCGCGATGGGTGATCATGGCGAAGTCGCGTTTCGGCAGTTCGAGCGGCACCGATCTCAGACTGCCTTCGGCCACGGCGCGAGCCGCGACAAGCTCGGAGATGATGGTGGCGCCGGCCCCCGCCTCGACCGCCTGGCGAATAGCTTCATTGCTCGGCAGCACCAGGAATATCTGGAGGTCGGCGAGCGAAATCCCTTCGTGGCGCGCCAGATCCTCCAGCACCTCGCGCGTACCCGAACCACCCTCGCGGATGATCCAGCGCAGGCACTTGATGTCAGGGCGGCCGGGCGCGACTTCGGGGATCTCCGGATGCGCGCTGGCAACCACCAGCATCAGCTTGTCGACGTCGACCTTGGTGCGGCGCAGGATATCGGACTCGGTGCGGCCTTCGACCAGGCCCAGATCCGCCGCGCCATCGAGGACATTGGCCTCGACCTGCCTGGTGTTGCCGATGGAGACGCTCAGCCTGACGGCCGGATAGGCTTCGTGGAAGGAAGCCAGCCGGCGCGGCAGCCAGTAGCTGGCGATGGTCTGGCTGGCGGCGATCGAGAGGCTGCCGGTGACGGTCTGCGAGACATGCTCCAGCACATTGCGGGC
>NZ_RZQA01000036.1:0-15728 GCF_004022915.1 Mesorhizobium sp. M7A.F.Ca.US.006.04.2.1 | reverse complement strand
CCAGGCCAAGGCCGGTGCCGCCGCTGCGCGCCGAGCCGCGAAAGGCCGCGAACAGGTTTTCGCGCGCCTTGGGCGGCAGGCCGGGGCCGGTGTCGCTGACGGCGATGCGGCTGACGCTGCCCAGGCGCACGGCCGACACCGCCAGGCGGCGCACCAGGGCGCTTTCACTGTCGGCCGCCATCGCCTGCACGGAATTCCGGCACAGATTGGTCAGCACCCTGAACAACTGGTCGGAATCGGCATCGACCTCGAAGGCCGGCTCGACCGAATTGACGAACTCGATGCCTTGCTCGATGTCCAGCAGGCCGTGCACGTCCTCGACCAGTTGCCGCAGCCTCAGGCGTCGGCGCGCCGGCGGCGGCTCCTGCGTGCGGCCGTAGTGAAGCACGCCTTCGGAATAAGACACGGCGCGGTCGAGCGCGCGCAGCAGTTTCGGCGCGAAGGCCTGCACCGTCGGATCCTTGACCTGACGCAAGCGGTCCGACATCAGCTGCGCGGAAGCCAGGATGTTGCGCATGTCATGGTTGATCTTGGAAACCGCCAGGCCGAGATCGGCAAGATGCTTCTGCTCGGAGAGCATTTTTTGCAGCCGTTCCTGCATCTGCGACAGCTCGCGCTCGGCAACGCCGATCTCGTCGGCGCGGGCAGCCGGATGGATGATCCGCCCGGGATCGTCAGGGGCTTCGGAGAAAGATAGCATCGAGCGCGTCATCGTCCGGATCGGTCCGATCATGATCAGGTCGATGGCGGCGTAGACCAGCATGGCGGTGAACAGCGAGATCAGCAGCGAGACGAAGGCGACGTTGCGCGAATAGCGCAGCATCGCGTTGCGCAGGCTGTTGTCGGGCATGATCAGCTCGAACTCCTTGTCCGAGTCGCCGACCGGACCGAAGACGCGCAGCATACGGTCGCCGCCGAAAAACAACGTGTCGAGCGCACCGGTCATGCCCTTGATCATGCCGATCGAGGCGATATCGATGTGTTCGTCGACCTTCGGCGGCATTTCGGCCACCACCAGCAGCCGCGAGACGCCTCCGTCGCGCACCGCGATCGCCTTGGCGCCGATCGCCATCAGCACGTCGTTCTGCGCCGTGCGCGACAGCGAGGTGGGTTCACCCTGCACCAGCACGATCGACACCGCCGCCGCCGTGCTCAGCCGCTCCTTCAGCCAGTTCAGCCGGTAGCTCGCGATCCAGGGCAGGAAGATCAGCACTTCGGCCAGCAGCACGAAGACGATGGTCAGCAGCAGCAGCTTGGTCGACAGGCCGCGCGACAGCGGCACCGTGCGCACGCTGGCCGGCGCCTCGGTGGACCCCGCCGTGCCGATCCCTTCCTGTGCCTGTATGGTTTCGCTCATGCGGCTAATGTCTTCACGATCACTTGATCAACGCAGATTAGGCGATTACGGCTTTTTTGCCAATTTCATCCTTGGTCGCAAACATAAACCGGCCTGAATGGCGAAGCTTTCGGCCCGACGACTCCGGATTGACTTCCAAAAGCCTTCTTTCTATAAGCCCGCACACGCTCGGGCCATTCGTCCCGGCGCGGTTTCGATCGCGCCAAAGCCGGCCCGGCAAAGCTCCTGTTACACAGTGACAGAATCAAGAAGGGCCGCACCCCGCGGTATTAAAACAAATGAAGCGTACCTACCAACCGTCCAAACTCGTCCGCAAACGTCGGCACGGCTTTCGTGCCCGCATGGCCACCAAGGGTGGTCGCGGCGTCGTCGCAGCTCGCCGCAACCGCGGTCGCAAGCGGCTCAGCGCCTGAACGGAAGACGAGATCGTTGCCCGCATCCGGCAAGCCAGTGGGACCAAATCCCAAGCGGCTTCTGAAGCGCGCGGAATTCCTGGCTGTCCGTCGTGGTGAAAAACGACGCGGGCGGCTTTTTCTCGTCGAAGTTCTCGACCGCGGCGACGGCCTGTCGCCGCGCGTCGGCTACACCGTCACCAAGAAGGTCGGCAATGCGGTTGTCCGCAACCGCGTCCGGCGGCGGCTGCGAGAAGCCGTCCGTACGCACGCCGCAAGTGACATGGCGCCTGGCAATGACTATGTCATCGTCGGGCGCGAAGACGTGCTTACCACTCCGTTCGGCCAGTTGAAGGCCGAACTCTCCCGCCGACTGCGCGGAACACGATAGGCCAAGGGCTTTCGATGGAAAACAACCGGAACTTCTTCATCACCATCGCGCTGTCGGTGCTGATCCTGGCGGTATGGCAATATTTTTATGTGTTGCCGCGCAGCGAAGCGCAGCGCGAGGCCGCCCGCGTCGAACAGCAGCGCGTCGAGGAGCAGAAGAAGGCCGCCGGCACCAATCCCGGTACCGACACCGGAACGCCCGCCGCCCCTGGCGCCATTCCCAACGCACCCGGCACCGATGCCGTGACGCCGGCCGGCCGCGAACAGGCGCTCGCCACGACGACCCGCGCGAAGATCGACACGCCGAGCCTTGAGGGTTCGATCAACCTGACCGGTGCCCGTCTCGACGACCTCAAGCTCAAGCACTACACCGAGACGGTCGACAAGAACTCGCCCGAGATCAGCCTGCTCAACCCGGCGGCACTGCCCAATGGCTACTATGCCGAGATCGGCTTCGTCGGCAACGACAAGACCGGCGCGGTGCCCGGTCCCGAAACAGTGTGGGCTATCGACGGCAATGCGACACTGACGCCGACGACCCCGGTCACGCTGACCTATTCGAACGACAAGGGCCTGACCTTCAAGCGCACCTTTTCCGTCGACACCAACTACATGTTCACGGTGTCCGACACGGTGCAGAATGCCGGCACGGCCGCCGTCTCGCTGTCCAATTACGGCCGCGTCACCCGCTTCGACAAGCCGCTCGTTGCCAGCACCTATGTGCTGCATGAGGGCCTGATCGGCTTCACCGGCACGGAAGGCCTGCAGGAACACAAATACGCGTCCATCGAGAAGGACAAGCAGTTCACGCCGGGCAAGTCGACCGACGGCTGGCTCGGCATCACCGACAAATACTGGGCGGTGACGCTGGTGCCGACCGAGAAGCAGCCGTTCCAGCCGCGCTATGCCTATTTCGAGGACGGCCGCCATCGCTACCAGTCCGACTTCCTCACCGACCCGATCACCGTCGATGCCGGCCAGTCGGCGACGGTGGAGAGCGAGATCTTCGCGGGCGCCAAGGAAGTCGGCAAGATCAACGCCTATGCGGAAGACCGTCATATCAAGCGGTTCGACCTTTTGATCGACTGGGGCTGGTTCCACTTCATCACCAAGCCGATGTTCTGGCTGATCGACACGCTCTACAAATTCTTCGGCAATTTCGGCCTGGCCATTCTCGCCACCACCGTCATCGTCAAGGCCATCTTCTATCCGCTCGCCAACAAGTCGTACGCGTCGATGGCGAACATGAAGAAGGTGCAGCCGAAAATGCTCGAGATCCGCGAGAAATACGCGGACGACAAGATGAAGCAGCAGCAGGCGATGATGGAGCTGTACAAGACCGAGAAGATCAACCCGCTTGCCGGCTGCTGGCCGGTGGCACTGCAGATCCCGGTCTTCTTCTCGCTTTACAAGGTGCTCTACATCACCATCGAAATGCGGCACGCGCCGTTCTTCGGCTGGATCCAGGATCTGGCCGCGCCCGATCCGACGTCGCTGTTCAACCTGTTCGGCCTGATCCCGGTCACCCTGCCGCACATGCTGATGATCGGCGTCTGGCCGCTGATCATGGGCGTCACCATGTTCCTGCAGATGCGCATGAACCCGACGCCGCCGGATCCGACGCAGGCTGCGATCTTCACCTGGATGCCTGTCATCTTCACCTTCATGATGGCGGGTTTCCCGGCCGGCCTGGTCATCTACTGGGCCTGGAACAACACGCTGTCGATCCTCCAGCAGGGCATCATCATGAAGCGCCAGGGTGCCAAGATCGAGCGGTGGGACAATCTGGTCGCGCTGTTCCGAAAGAAACCATCACCGGCCGAATAGAAGGCGCAGCGCTTTCTCCAGCCTTCAAAGCCCCGCCTCGCGCGGGGCTTTTCGTTTAAGCAGCTCCGGCATCACGTTCCCGTGATCGGCGAAACTTGCGCCCCCTCGGCGGCGTGACTGCCTGTGCGTTTCCAAAGGCTATCAATTCCGATCAGCCCTCACACGGAGGAAGACCACATGCGCTTGCCGTCATTCAGGATCATCGCCCTTTCCGCACTCGTCGCCGGCGTGGCGATTGCCGCGCCCGCCTATGCCAAGAACCCGAATGTCGGCGGCGCGCCGATGTACACAACCAAGAACATCGTCGAGAACGCCGTCAATTCGAAGGACCACACGACGCTGGTCGCCGCGGTCAAGGCCGCCGGCCTGGTCGACACGCTGCAGGGCGCTGGCCCGTTCACAGTCTTTGCCCCGACCAACGCGGCGTTTGCGAAACTGCCCAAGGGCACCGTCGACACGCTGCTGAAGCCGGAGAACAAGGGCAAGCTCACCAAGGTGCTGACCGCGCATGTCGTGGCCGGCAAGATTTCGGGCGCCGAGATGATGAAGAAGGCCAAGGCGATGGGCGGCAAATACGAGATGAAGACCGTCTCCGGTGACACGCTGACCGCCGAAGTCAAGAAGGGCAAGCTCTACATCATGGATGAGTCAGGCGGCGAGGCGCGAGTGACGATCGCCGACGTCAACCAGTCGAACGGCGTCATCCATGTCGTCAACAAGGTGCTGTTGCCGAAGTAACGAACGGCTTCCGGCAAAGGGGATCAAGGCAGGTCCGTTGGGGCTTTCTCGGGCCTGCCATCCCCGCCTCATGACGAGGTGCCATGTTTCTTGGGAAGTCGTATCGGCATTGGCCGGGGTCCTGTCCCTCACAGGACCCCGGTTTCTTTTTGGCTGTTGCCTGTGCAGCCGGATAAGTTTCGAGCGTCGTCACTCCATCACGGCGCTGTGGTCGATCTTGGCCGGAGTCGCCGGCTTGCGCAGCAACAGAACCAGCGGAATGGCGGCAAGCGACAGGATCATCATCAGCTTGAAGTCGTTCATATAGCTGATGATCGTGGCCTGCAGCGTGACCACGCCGTCGAGCGCGGCGCGGCCCGCGGCGCTGTAGGGATCCATTGCCTGGAAGATCGCCGGATTGCTGAACGCCTGGTTGTAGGGTGTCACATAGGTGGCGATGTTGGCGTGGTTGATCTGCACGTTCTGCGTCAACAGCGCGGTGACCACCGAGATGCCGACGCTGGAGCCGATGTTTCGTGACAGATTGTAAAGGCCTGTGCCTTCCGCGCGCCGCTCCGGCGCCAGCGTGGCGAAGGTGATGGTGGTCAGCGGCACGAACAGGAAACCCAGGCCCGCGCCCTGGATGAAGCCGGTGCTGATGATCGTCCATTGCGAGACGTCAGGCGTCCAGCCGGTCATGTCGTACATCGCCCAGGCGGTGACCAGCAGGCCGGTTAGAAGCAGCCAGCGTGTGTCCACCTTGCCGATCAGCCTGCCGACCAGGAACATGCAAGCCATGGTGCCGAGACCGCGCGGCCCCATGACGATGCCGGCCGTCACCACCGGATAGCCCATCAGCGTCTGCAGATAGGGCGTCATCAGGGCAAGCGAGGCCAGATAGGTGATGCCGATGATGAAGATGAAGATCATGCCGACGGCGAAATTCCTGTCGAGGAACAGCCGCGGGTTCACGAAGGTGTTTTTGGCGGTGAAGGTGTGGACGAGGAAGACGTAGAAGGCCGACGCGCAGATCAGCGCCTCGACGATGATCTCGGACGACGAGAACCAGTTGAGCTGCTCGCCGCGATCGAGGAACATCTGCAGCGACGCGATGGTGACGCTGAGCATGCCGAAGCCCAGCCAGTCCAGCCTGGCCTTGAGGTCCGTCTTGGTTTCCTGGACGAACATCGAGACGCCGGCGAAAGCCAGGGCCCCGATCGGAACATTGATGTAGAACACCCAGCGCCAGCTGACATTCTCGGTCAGCCAGCCGCCGATGACCGGCCCGAGCACCGGCCCGACCATCACCGAAACGCCGAACAGCGCCATCGCCGAGCCGCGCTCCTCGACGCTGTAGATGTCGAGCAGGATGCTCTGCGCCAGCGGCACCAGGGCTGCGCCGAACAGGCCTTGCAGCAGGCGGAAGCCGACGATCTGCGGCAGCGACTGCGCGAAGCCGCACAGCACCGACGCGACGACGAAGCCGGTGATCGAGATCAGCAGGATGCGCTTGCGGCCGAAGCGATTGGCAAGATAGCCCGAAGGCGGCGTCATGACGGCTGCCGCGACGATGTAGGACGTCAGCACCCAGTTTATCTGGTCGGCGCTGGCCGAAACGCTGCCCTGGATATAGGGCAGCGCCACATTGGCGATGGTGGTATCCAGCGCCTGCATGATCACGGCCAGGATTACGCAGGCGGTGATGGCGCCGCGATTGGCGACCACGCCACCTGTCGCGGACGCGCCGGTCATGACTTTTGTCCGAACCGACCGAGGAGGTCCGTCACGAAGTCCGGCAGGCCGCGCGCATGGCCGGTATCGATGCCGACCACGACGCTCATCCCGCCGCGCAGCGGCGGCTTGCCCTGGAGATCGTCCACCGTCACGCGCATCGGAATGCGTTGCACGACCTTGACCCAGTTGCCGGTGGTGTTCTGCGCCGGAAGCAGCGAGAAGCTCGACGACGACGCCGGGCTGATCGAGGCGACCCTGCCGTGCCAGACGGCACCGGGATAGCTGTCGACGCTGATCGTCGCCGTCTGTCCCGGCCGCACATAGGTCAGTTCGGTTTCCTTAGGCTCCGCCGCGATCCACAGCTCGGTCGCCGAAATCAGGCTGAACGCCGGCTGCGAAGCCGGCAGGTACTTGCCGACCTGAAGCGCGTCGACATTGGTGACGATGCCGTCGAATGGCGCCTTGACGATGGAATCGGCAAGGTTGCGCTGGGCGTCGTCCACCGCCGACTGCGCCTGGAGATAGAACGGGTTCTTCTCCACCGGCTGGCTGGCGTCGCCGCCGAGCTGGGCAAGTGTCGCCTGTGCCTGCGCTTGGGCAACGGACACTTTCTGGCGGGCGGCGACGAGGTCGTGCTGGGCGCTGTCGAAGGTCGCCTTGGAGGAGGTGGAGGTCTTGAGCAGATCCTGCTGGCGTTGGAAAGCGGCCTCGTAGTAGGGGATGTCGGCCTGCGCCTGCTCGATCAGCGCCTGCGACTGCTGGTAGCTCGCCTGCAAGGTCAGCACCTGGTTGCGCACTGTGCCGAGCTGTGCCTGGGCGGCGGCAAGAGCGGTTTCGAAAGAGGCCGGCCGCAACCGGAAAAGCACCTGGTCCTTCTTCACCGCCTCGTTCTCGTGCACGTCGATCTCGGACACAGTGCCGGAGACATCGGTGGAAACGCCGAGCGACTGCGCCTGGATGTAGGCATTGTCGGTCGTCATGACCTGGCCGCCGATGACGTAGTAATAGCCGCCGACGACCAGCGCGAACGGAAGCAGGGCAAACAGGATCGGCCGTGCCCGGCCGCGCTTGGGCTTGACCGGCGCCGGAGGCGCCACCGCAACCCCGGCCTGGCGTGGCTCCTTGGACGGAGCCTCGAGCGCCGCCGGCTCCAGGGCGACCGGTGCTTCGAGCTCGTCATTGTCGATGACGGTGCTGGCTCGCCTTTGCTCGCGTTCGCTGTCCAGCCGGATGACCTGGTCGCGCGCCCGGTCGGCGGCGGATCCGTCTTCTTCGACAGGCTTCTTTGGTGAGGTTGATTCAGCCATGTGTTTTCTCCCGGTCGGCGGCAGGCTGGGCGCAAGCCGCGAGCAGATTGGATTTGATGAGGGATAGGGTTTGCAGCAGATGCAGTTGCGCATCCGCGGAAAGGCCGACAAAGGCCTCGTCACGCGTCTTCCGCCCATTGCCGCGCATGATTTCGATCAGCGGATGGGCTTGCGGCTTCAGGTACAGCAGCCATGCCCGGCGGTCAGCGGGATCGGGCCGGCGCTCGATGAAGCCGCTTGCTTCCATCTTGTCGAGCAGCCGGGCGAGCGTGATCGGCGTGATCTCGATCAGGTCCGCCAGTTTGTTCTGGTGGATGCCTTCATGCAGGCTGAGATAGGCCAGCACCTGCCACTGGGCGCGGGTCAGCCCCGATGCCCGCGACCTCTGCTCGAACCGCTTTCGAAGCAGGCGCGCGACATCGTGCAGCACGAAGCTGATGTTGGGTGACGATGGCATGGGAGGTACTGGAGTTTTTCGGCGCGACTGTTAGTGAGCATGCTTATTATCATCATGCACATAATCTTGCTGGACGCGGTGCGCAAGACGGACTAAGCCCGCCTGGAAAAAATGACGCATGGGCTGCGACCCACCCAAAGGCTCAGGTAGCGGGCTGTTGCCGGGCAAGGATACGACGATGAATTGGCTGAAGATCGCGACCGTGGCGGCCATTGCGGGATGGCCGGGCATTGCGCTCGCAAAGGGCGCCGTCAGTTGCGGCGGCGCCGCCATGCTGGGTGGCGCGCAATTGAACTGCAGCCACGTCGAACCCCAGGCGCCGCCTCAGTTTTGCACCTATAGCTGGGCTCTCCACATGCCGGCCGGCGACCAGAAAATCGTCGAAGGCAGCTTCATGCTGCCGCCCGGCGCCACGAATGTCACCGTCTATCAGGGCAGCGGTTTCGACAGTGCGCTGTCCGATCCGATCGTGATTTGCCGCGGCAGCAAATGAGCAAGGCCGTCAAGGAAAGCTCGCTCGTCGCCCGATTGGTGCTATAGGGCGGATCACGCTATTTTGAACGGGCGCATTCGAGTTTCGGATGCACCTGGCGGCCATTTCTCTGACGGATTTCGACATGGACGGACCCAACCCAGACATCAAGCACCCGATCCCGATGCATACCCGCGTCGGCTTCCTCAAGGGACTGGTGAACGCGCCGAACATCGAGATCGGCGACTTCACCTATTATGACGACCCCGACGGGCCGGACAAATTTGCCGAGAAATGCGTCCTGCATCACTATCCGTTCATAGGCGACAAGCTGATCATCGGCAGGTTCTGCGCCATCGCCGAGGGCGCGCGCTTCATCATGAACGGCGCCAACCACGCCATGTCCGGCTTTTCGACCTATCCGTTCAATATTTTCGGCCATGGCTGGGAAAAGGGTTTTGACCCGGCGACCTGGTCGAAGGAGGTGCGCGGCGACACCATCGTCGGCAACGACGTCTGGATCGGGATGGAGGCGGTGA
This sequence comes from Mesorhizobium sp. M7A.F.Ca.US.006.04.2.1, assembly GCF_004022915.1. Taxonomy (NCBI): domain Bacteria; kingdom Pseudomonadati; phylum Pseudomonadota; class Alphaproteobacteria; order Hyphomicrobiales; family Phyllobacteriaceae; genus Mesorhizobium; species Mesorhizobium sp. M7A.F.Ca.US.006.04.2.1. The sequence goes on along the minus strand of NZ_RZQA01000036.1, from coordinate 6,536 downwards.
TCCTGCCCGGGGTGGAAATCGGCCACGGCGCCATCGTCGCTGCGAAATCAGTGGTGACGCACGACGTGCCGCCCTATGCGATCGTCGCCGGCAACGCGGCCAAGGTGGTAAAGATGCGTTTCGACGACCGGACAATCAGGCGGCTACTGGCGGTGGCGTGGTGGGACTGGCCGGTAGACAAGGTCAGCCGCAACCTCGATGCTATCCGGGGTGCCAATATTTCTCTTCTGGAGGCAGCAGCTTGAACGCTCTGAACAGCAGCATAATCGGCACCGAACTGTTTACGCGAGGGTGGATCTTCATCCGCGGCGTGCCGGCGATGAAGTTCCTGCCACCGGAAGGGCCGCCGGAAATCGCCTTTGCCGGCCGCTCGAATGTCGGCAAGTCGTCGCTGATCAATGCGCTGGTCAACCAGAAGGGGCTGGCGCGCACTTCCAACACGCCGGGGCGCACGCAGGAGCTCAACTATTTCGTGCCGGATGGATTTTCGGGCGAGGGCGCCGACCTGCCGCCCTTGGCGCTGGTCGACATGCCCGGCTACGGCTACGCCACCGCGCCGAAGGAGAAGGTCGACGAGTGGACCAAGCTGGTCTTCGATTACCTCAAGGGCCGGGTCACGCTGAAACGCGTCTATGTGCTGATCGACGCCCGTCATGGCATCAAGGCCAAGGACGACGAAGTGCTGTCGCTGCTCGACAAGGCGGCGGTGTCCTACCAGATCGTGCTGACCAAGACCGACAAGATCAAGACTGCCGGCGTGCCGAGGCTGATCGAGGAGACGCTGGCAAAGATCAAGAAGCGGCCGGCGGCGTTCCCGTTCGTGCTGGCCACCTCTTCTGAAAAGGCCGAGGGCCTTCAGGAATTGCAGGCAGCCATCGTGCTTGCCGCCAATGGCGGCTAAAGCATCCGCACCTTAGAGCAATTCTAGGAAAAGTGTGAAGCGGTTTTCCGTCCAGAATTGCGTCTAAACAAAGAGTTAGAGCATGGTCTGGCTAGGGCTTGGCCTCGATAGCAATCGTCTGATGGCCTTCTTCCGCCACAAGCCTTTCGGTGCCGTAGGCCTTCAGGAACATGCTGACGCCTGACCTGACGATGTGGTCGATCTCGTCCTGGGTCGGGGCCTTGGTGCGGTAGGCGAAGATGCACTGGCGGAACAGACCGGCCAGGCACAGTTCGGTGAACTGATAGGCGGCAAGATCGACATCGTCGATGCGCAGCAGGTCGCGCTCGATGGCGGCATTGAGAAAGGCCGCGACCTTGTCGTGGCCACGCTTGGGACCGCGCTCGTAAAAACGCGCGCCCATGTCGGGGATCCGGTCTGATGCCCCGATCACCGTGCGCTGCGCTTGGACGACCTTGGCCGACGTGATCTTGAGAGCCAGCACCTTGCCGAACTTCACCAGCGTCTCGCGCAGGTTGTCGGCATTGTCCAGCACGTCATACATGTTCTTGAAGATGGTGCCGCGCTCTTCCTCGATCAGCGCCTCGAACAGCTCTTCCTTGTTGGCGAAGTAGACGTAGATCGTACCCTTGGAGACACCGGCCTCGCGGGTGATGTCGTTCATCGAGGCGGCTTCGAAGCCCTTGTCGATGAAGACACGACGGGCGCCGTCGATGATCTGGCTGCGCTTGGCCGGATCCTGCCCCGCGGCCGGGCGGCCACGACGCAAGCTTTCCAACAGGTCGTCACACGACTCGTTTTCGACATTGGGCGGGGTCTCGGCCATGAAAGTCACACCTCGAAAATAATTCGAACCAAGCGGTTCGATTGCCCTTGATATGGTCCTCTTTACGCGCTATGTCAACGGCCGGATCGAACCGAACGGTTCAGTATTATATTATAACTTTAGAGAGATGTCATGTCCTCGAACGCGCCGACCACTGCCGAAGTCCGTCCCTTCCCTAACGCCAAGGTTGCGCCGGCGACGGAAGCACCGGAAGTACCTGTCCAGCCCGTCTCGTCGCCGCCGGCAGAGGCTCCGGCCAGGAAGAAGCGTTCGGTGCGTTCCTTCCTGCTGCCGGTCATCGGTGTTGCCTTGTTGGGCGCCGGCGCCTGGTATGGGTACGACTACTGGACAACGGGCCGCTTCATGATCTCGACGGACGATGCCTATGTCCAGGCGGACATGGCGTTCATCTCGCCCAAGATTTCCGGCTATGTCGATCAGGTCAAGGTCAGCGAGAACCAGCTGGTCAAGGCCGGCGATCCGCTGCTCGTCGTCGATGACGGCGATTACAAGATTGCCGTCGCCCAGGCCGAGGCGCAGATCGCCACCTTGAGCAAGACGCTCGACCGTATCGACGCCCAGACCGACGCGGCCCGCGCCTCGCTGCAGCAGGCCCAGGCGCAGAAGGTCGCCGACCAGGCCGCGGCCGACAACGCAGCCAAGGTCGCGGCGCGCGCCTCGCAGCTGCTCAAGACCCATGTCGGCACACAGGCGCAGCTGGACGACGCCCAGACCGCGGTCCAGCAGGCCGATGCCGCCCTTGTCGGCGCCGACGCACAGATCGCCGCCGCGCAAGCCAATATCGGCGTGCTGCAGGCGCAGCGCGCGGAATCGGCGAGCACGCTGGCGTCCCTGCAGCTCAGCCATGACAAGGCGCTGCGCGATCTTTCCTTCACCGTGCTCAAGGCGCCATATGACGGCATCGTCGGCAACCGCTCGGTCGAGCAGGGCGACCTTGTCAGCCCCGGCCAGAAGCTCGCCGTCATCGTGCCGATGGACAAGCTCTACATCGTCGCCAACTTCAAGGAGACACAACTTGCCCGGCTGGTTCCCGGCGAGAAGGTCAGGATCTCGGTCGATGCGACCGACGGCCAGGACTTCGAGGGAACCGTTTCGTCGCTGGCGCCGGCTTCGGGTGCCGTGTTCTCGCTGCTGCCGCCCGAAAACGCCACCGGCAACTTCACCAAGGTCGTGCAGCGCGTTCCGGTCCGCATCGATGTGCCGGCCGATGCGCTGAAGAGCGGTAAGCTGCGCGCCGGCCTGAGCGTCGTCGTCGCCGTCGACAGCCGCACCGCCCCATCCGGGTCGGCGTCAGTGGCAGCGTCGAATTGAGCGGCGGCCGGGGAGCAATGCCATGGCAACCGCAACCCTGACAGCAGGAGCGCCGCCGGCGAGGCCGGCTGTGCCTGACACCATTTCGACGCGGCGCGTCATCGCCTTCCTGGCGATGGTGTTCGGCATGTTCATGGCCATCCTCGACATCCAGATCGTCTCCGCCTCGCTGTCGGAGATCCAGGCCGGCCTGAGCGCCAGCTCCGACGAAATTCCGTGGGTGCAGACCGCCTACCTGATCGCCGAAGTGGTGATGATCCCGCTGTCGGGCTTTCTCAGCCGGATGCTGTCGACGCGCGTGCTGTTCACCATCTCGGCGGCAGGCTTCACCGCGGCCAGTGCGCTGGCGGCGACCGCCACCAACATCGACCAGATGATCGTCTACCGCGCCGTCCAGGGCTTCATCGGCGGCGGCATGATACCGAGCGTCTTTGCCGCTGCCTTCACCATCTTCCCGCCCTCGCGCCGCGCCGTCGTCTCGCCGATGATCGGCCTCGTGGCGACGCTGGCGCCGACCATCGGCCCGACCGTCGGTGGCTATATCAGCCATGCCATGTCCTGGCATTGGCTGTTCCTGGTCAACGTCGTGCCCGGCATCCTGGTGACAACGGCGGCCTGGACGCTGATCGACTTCGACAAGCCCAACCTCAAGCTGTTCAGCAAGTTCGACTGGTGGGGCCTCGCCGGCATGGCGGCTTTCCTGGGCTGCATGGAATATGTGCTCGAGGAAGGCCCCAACAATGACTGGCTGCAGGACCAGGGCGTCTTCATCTGCGCCGTCGTCATGACCGTCGGCGCGGTGCTGTTCTTCTGGCGCGTGTTCACCGCCGAGGAGCCGATCGTCGACCTGAAGGCCTTCACCAACATCAACTTCGCCTTCGGCTCGCTGTTCTCGTTCGTCATCGGCATCGGTCTCTACGGCCTGACCTATCTCTACCCGGTGTTCCTCGGGCGCATCCGCGGCTACGATTCGATGATGATCGGCGAGGCTCTGTTCGTCAGCGGCCTGGCGATGTTCTTCACCGCGCCGATCTCGGGCATCCTGTCGAACAAGATGGACCCGCGCCTGATGATGATGATCGGCTTCTTCGGCTTCGCCACCGGCACCTGGTGGATGACGCATCTGACCGCCGACTGGGATTTCTATGAGCTGCTCATCCCGCAGATCCTGCGCGGCTGTTCGATGATGCTGTGCATGGTTCCGATCAACAACATCGCGCTCGGCACCTTGCCGCCCGAGCGGCTGAAGAACGCGTCCGGCCTGTTCAATCTCACCCGCAACCTTGGCGGTGCCGTCGGCCTTGCGCTGATCAACACCGTGCTGATCGACCGCAACGCCTTCCACTACGCAAGGCTCTCCGAGCATGTGCAATGGGGCAGTGAAGCCGCGCAGACCAAGCTGCAGAACATGACCCGCAATTTCGAGCAGACCCCCGGCCTCGACGCCACAAGCGCTGCGATCTCCAAGTTGTCTGGCATGGTCCAGCAGCAGGCGGCGCTGCTGTCCTTCATGGACGTGTTCTTCATGCTGACGGTGCTGTTTGCGACGCTTGGCCTGTTCACCATGCTGATCCGCAAGCCGGCCGCACCGGGTGGCGGCGGCGGTGGGGGGCACTGATACGGAGCAATTCCAGGAAAAGTGCGCAGCGCTTTCCCTTGGAGATTGCGACAAGACAAGGTACGTGGGCAGCGGTTTCGGGAAGCTCCTCCAGTCCACGCCCGAAAAGCTCTGACCGCGTAAAAAACTCCGGGCCGCAAGCCCGGAGTTTTTGCATTCGAGTCTATGGACTCAGGCCGTGGCCGGTTTGAAGGTCAGCGCGACGCCGTTGATGCAGTGGCGCAGGCCGGTCGGCGCCGGACCGTCGTCGAAGACATGGCCGAGATGGCCGCCGCAGCGGCGGCAATGTGCCTCGGTACGCGTCATGCCGAGCGACCTGTCCACGGTCGTGCCGATCGCCTTGGGGATCTCTTGCCAGAAGCTCGGCCATCCGGTGCCGGAATCGAATTTCGTCTCCGACGAATAGACCGGCAGGTCGCAGCCGGCACAGGCGAAAATGCCCTTGCGGTGTTCGTTGAGCAGCGGGCTGGTGCCGGGGTACTCCGTGCCTTCCTTGCGCAGCACGTCGAAGGCGGCCGGCGACAGGATGGCTTTCCACTCGGCGTCGGTCTTGACGACCTCGAAGCTCTCGGCCGCTTGTGCTGCCTGCGGATCGCCCATGCGCAGCATCGTTGCCGCGGCCCCGATCACGCCGATGGCGGCGGCACCGCTCAAAAGAAAGTCGCGACGGTTCATGACCAGTTCCTCCTGATGTCCTTTTGCCAAACTACACCACCGCGCGGAAATCAAAAGCCGGTGACGGTAGCCCCTCGAACGAACACTCCGCGCCCTCCCACATCCGAATGCAGGCGGGCGCGAAGTGCACGGGCCAATTGCGGATCACGGGAGCGGGATCGTGCAATCGACGGAGGGTCCTTGCCGTCAGTTCGCCGGCAGCAAGCCCCTTGTTACATCTTGGGCAAAAGAACCTTGTCGATGACGTGGATGACGCCATTGGACTGTTCGACATCGGCGATCGTCACATTGGCGACATTGCCGTTCTCGTCGGTGACCGTGACCTTGCCGCCGTCGGCCTTGAGCGACAATTCGCAGCCGCCGACCGTCTTGACCTTGTGGGTGCCGCCGTCAGCCTTGGCCATCGCGGCCACATCTGCTCCCATCGCCTTGGCGCCGATGACATGGCAGGTCAGGATCTTGGTGAGCTTGTCCTTGTTTTCTGGCTTGAGCAGCGTCTCGACCGTACCGGCCGGAAGGGCTGCGAAGGCTTCGTTGGTCGGCGCGAACACGGTGAACGGACCGGCGCCCTGCAGCGTCTCGACAAGGCCGCCGGCCTTCACGGCGGCGACCAGGGTGGTGTGATCCTTCGAGTTCACGGCGTTCTCGACGATGTTCTTGTTGGCATACATGGCGGCGCCGCCAACCATCGGGTTTTCGGCGTAGGCGGCGGTGGCAAGGGCCGAAACGGCGATCGTACCGGCGAGCAAAAGGGTGGCGTATCTACGCATGATGTCGAACTCCTCGGGTTTTTCTCTTCCCATTTTTGGGGACGCGAGGAGATACGGAACAAACTCGCCCGAGTTTCAGAAATATTGTGATTTTTGATTTTATCCATGGCGCCAGAGGGATTTCCCGAGCCATCGGCCGCCCGCCGACATGCTGTCTACGGGCATGTTCAGCGAAGGATAGACTTATGATAGTCTGTTGTGATTTTCAGGTGAAGAGCCGGTCAGATGCTCTTCAGGTCGCCAGCGGCAACCACCGGTCCGGTCGGCTGTCCGGTCGGCGAACCGCCCGACGGCTCGAGGCTGACGGCAAGCACCGCGCCCTGGGCAAGTTTCTGATGGGCCGCCGGCGAGACGATAATATGCGCCGTTGCACCTGCCGGAATGACGCCCATCGAGAACGGCGGGGCTTTGCCC
>NZ_RZQA01000369.1:0-5924 GCF_004022915.1 Mesorhizobium sp. M7A.F.Ca.US.006.04.2.1 | reverse complement strand
ATCTCGGCTCTACCAAGCGATTGTAGGCCTCCAGCCCTTCACGAAACCGGCACGATTGTTTATCTTTGAACAATAGATGCGAAATGCGCCGTGAGCCGACATGCCAGGCCGGCGCCAAGGATGGAGACCGCCATGACCGCATGCATCGTCGGATGGGCGCATTCGCGCTTCGGCAAGCTTGAGGGCGAAACGCTCGAAAACCTCATCGTCAAGGTGGCAACGGACGCGCTCGACCATGCCGGCATCGGTCCCGACGAGGTCGACGAGATCGTGCTCGGCCACTTCAACGCCGGTTTTTCGGCGCAGGATTTCACCGCCAGTCTGGTGCTTCAGGCCGACGACCGGCTGCGCTTCAAGCCGGCGACGCGTGTCGAGAACGCTTGCGCCACCGGATCGGCGGCGGTCCGCCAGGGCATCCGCGCCATTGACGCGAATGCCGCTCGCATCGTGCTGGTGGTCGGCGCGGAGCAGATGACGACGACGCCGGGGCCGGAGATCGGCAAAAACCTGCTCAAGGCGTCCTATCTGCCCGAGGACGGCGAGACACCGGCGGGTTTCGCCGGCGTCTTCGGCAAGATCGCGCAGGCCTATTTCCAGCGTTATGGCGATCAGTCGGATGCGCTGGCCATGATTGCCGCCAAGAACCACAAGAACGGCGTCGACAATCCCTATGCGCAGATGCGCAAGGATTTCGGCTATGAGTTCTGCCGCCAGGAGAGCGAGAAGAACCCCTTCGTTGCCGGTCCTCTGAAGCGCACCGACTGCTCGCTGGTCTCCGACGGCGCCGCCGCCCTTATCCTTGCCGACACCGCCACGGCGCTGAAGATGCGCCGTGCCGTTGCCTTCCGCGCCAACGAACATGTGCAGGATTTCCTGCCGATGTCGAAGCGCGACATTCTGACCTTCGAAGGCTGCGAGCAGGCCTGGAACCGGGCGCTGAAATCGGCCGGCGTGACGCTCGACGATCTGTCCTTCGTCGAAACGCATGACTGCTTCACCATTGCCGAACTGATCGAGTACGAGGCGATGGGCCTTGCCAAGCCGGGAGAGGGGGCGAAGCTGGCGTTGGACGGCACAACGGCCAAGGATGGTCGCCTGCCGGTCAATCCATCCGGCGGGCTGAAGGCCAAGGGCCATCCGATCGGCGCCACTGGCGTGTCCATGCATGTCTTGACCGCCATGCAGCTTGTCGGTGAGGCCGGCGGCATCCAGGTGCCGGGCGCAAAACTGGGCGGCATCTTCAATATGGGCGGTGCGGCGGTCGCCAACTACGTTTCCATTCTCGACCGGATCAGATAAACCGCCCGCATTTGCGGAAGGTGACATGACAAATCCGGTTCTGATCGAAGTCTTGCGCGGCGCGATCGTCGAGAGCGCGCATCGCGGCTCAGTCGCGGTCTTCGATGGCGACGGCAAGCCCGTGTGGGAGATCGGCGATACGGCCAAGCCGGTGTTTCCGCGCTCGGCGGTCAAGGCGATCCAGGCCTTGCCGTTGGTCGAAAGCGGGGCGGCGGATGCCTATGGTTTCGGCAACCGCGAACTGGCGCTCGCCTGCGCCTCCCACTCGGGCGAGCCGGCACATGTCGACCTTGCGCGATCCATGCTGGCCAAGGCTGGGCTGGACGGATCGGCGCTCGAATGCGGCACGCATTGGCCGTCCAATCATGACGCCGAGATTGCGCTCGCCCGCGCCGGCGGCTCGCCGAACGCCTTGCACAACAATTGTTCGGGCAAACATTCCGGCTTCCTCTGCACCTGCGTCCACGCCGGCATTGCGCATCGCGGCTATGTCAAGCCGGGACACGGCCTGCAGGACATGGTGCGCGACGCCATGCAGTCGGTGACGGGCGCTGTCCATGGTGAGGACCAGCGTGCCATCGACGGCTGTTCGATCCCGACCTACGCGGTGCCGCTCAGGAGCTTCGCGCTCGGCTTTGCCCGCATGGCCACGACATCAGGTTTTGGCCCAGAGCGAGCCAAGGCTGCAAAGCGGCTGCTTTCCGCCTGCATGGCCGAGCCCTTCTTCGTTTCCGGCAGCGGCCGCGAAGACGTCGCGTTGATGGAGGCCGCACCAGGGCGGATTTTCACGAAGGGCGGCGCCGAAGGCGTCCATTGTGCCGCAATTCCGGAACTTGGCCTCGGCATCGCACTCAAATGCGATGATGGCGCCGGCCGCGCCGGCGAAGCCATGGTTGCCGCCGTCCTTGCCAAACTGTTGCGTGCCGACGAGGCCTTGGCGGCGAAGCTGCTCGAATTGGCAAACGCGCCCATTGAAAATCGCAACGGTGCCAAAGTCGGAGCGCTGAGGCCGACGGCAACTCTCAAGTGACGTGATTGCGCTCGACGGTCAGATGCGCGTAGCCGCTACCGTTTGACGAGGCGAGATCGCCTGTCGCGGGCTCCGCCCAGCGCTGGCCGACAACCGCACCGTTCAGCGCGCCGTCGATGACATTGTCTGAAATGACGGCCGTACCGGCGCCCTCGACCACGGATACGACGATCCCGGTTCCTGCCTTGCGGATGATGTTGCCGGTGGCGACGACATTGCGCAGGTACGGGCCCCAGCCGATCTGCATGCCATAGAGTGGCGCGTTCTCGATGACATTGTTGGAAACGGTGGTGTCGGCCTCAACGCCGATGCCGACGCCAAATCCCGGCGAGTCGGCGGGGTAGGGGCCGCTGGTCGACAGATTGCGCACGATGTTGCCGGAACAGACGCCCATGCGGCCGCCTTCGTTGAAATTGACGATCGAGATGCCGTTGGCGGCGCCGTCGACGATGTTGTTGCTGATGATGGCGCCTTCGAACGAGAACTCGGAATAGATCGCCGTTTCGCCAGAGCGCGAGCAGGTGTTGCCCGATATCTGCAGGTTGCTGGCGCTGTTGGCGCGGATGGCCGAGAAGACGCAGTCCGAGACGATGTTGCCCGAGATGACGACATTGCCGGCGCGAAAGGCATTGATGCCGTTGCCGTTCTGCCCGGTTCCGCCGCTGCGTGCCTGGATCCCTTGGACGCGGTTGCCGGTGACCATGGTGCCGTCTTCGGCCACCTGCCAGCGGTGTACGAGGATGCCGCCATTGGCGCAGTCGGAAACGGTGTTGCCCGTGATGGCCAGCCCGCCGGCTTCGACCGAATAGATGCCGGCATCGGCGGCGCCCGATATCTCACAGCGCTCGATCCGGCCGATCGCGTGTTCCAGCGCCAGCCCGTTCTTGCCGCTGCCGGTGATCTGGCAATTGTCGATGGCGAGGTGCGCGACACGGCGCAGATCGAGCAGCCCTTGCGTGTAATCGCCCATCGCGCGGTTCGCACCATCGAAGACCAGTCCGCTAAGTTCGATATGGTCGGCCTGTTCGGCCATGAACAGGTGGCCGTCACCGCCGTAAACGATGCGCGTCGCGCCCGGCACGCCGGAAAGACGTACGCGGCCGGGCAGCGAAAGATTGGAGACGACATAGGTGCCGGGCGGCAGGAACACCGGCATGTCGCGGCTGTTTGCGTCACGCAGCAGTTTGGCGAAGGCCTTGCTCTGATCGTCTGATGTGCCGGGCTGCACGCCGAGTTCGGTGGCATTGATCGAGCCGCGCATCGAGGCTTTCTCGATGCCGCTCAAGCTTGCGGCTACCGCCTTGCCGAGCGCAAGGCCCATGACGGCAAAGCCGGCGGTTCCAGTCAGCAGCGTTCGTCTGTTCAACATCGGCACAGAATCCCAGCGTTCAACCTTGGCGTCGCAGGAATCGTGCCAGACGGTTTGCCTCTCCTCTGGACGGAAACGACAATGGCTTGTCGAGCAGCCTCTGCGGGCCTAAGTTCAGGAAATGAGCAGAGCTTTCACCCGCGAGGAAGACAGCGAAAATGCCATCGCCGGTGTCGGTGAGCGGCCGGTCAGCCAGCATCGCAATCTGGTGACGGAACGCGGCCTGGCGCAGATCGAGGAAAATCTGGCCGATCTGCGCGACATACTGGCGAAGGCCGAACGCAAAGCCGACCGCGAGCGCATAGCGGTCGTGTCGCGCGATCTGCGTTACTGGACCGCCCGGCGCGAAAGCGCCGAACTCTCGGTGCCGGAGCCGGGCAGTGACGTTGTGCGCTTCGGCATGGGCGTCACGATCGAGAGCGATGACGGCAAGAAGGTGCATTGGAAGATCGTCGGCGAGGACGAGGCTGATCCCACCAAGGGCAGCATTTCGCATGTTTCGCCAATGGCTGTCGCCCTGTTCGGCAAGAAGATCGGCGACTTGGCCAGCGTCAACGGCAAGGAATGGGAAATCGTCAAGCTCTCCGAGAGCTAGGACGTCTCAAATCCGCCGCACTGATTGGCGCGTCATTTGGCGAGTTTCTGAAGCCCGACCCGATATTTGTCCATGACCTCGCGCGCGGCCTTCATCTGCCGTTCGAACCTGTCGGCCACCGGTCTTAAAATGATGCCGTGATCAGTTTCGATGATCTGGAGCTGATCGCCCGATTGCAGATTCAAGCTGTCCAGCATTCCCGTGGCAAGATCAGGGCATCTGATCCGTCGTCGAGCTTGTGGATGGTCGTCTTCACGGTTACCGCACCTTGGTTGCAGTGTCAGTCTAGCACAACCTTTTCAGAGATGCAGCAGTCCTAGTCCGTGGCCAGCAGCCGGTCCAGCAGGCGATCCGCTGCCTCTGGAATGACTGTGCCCGGCGGGAAGATCTCGGCAGCGCCGGCTTGCCGCACCGCGTCATAGTCCTGCGGTGGGATGACGCCGCCGGCCACGATCAGCATGTCGCCGCGACCGAGCTTCTTCAGCGCGTCGCGCAGTTCGGGGATCAGCGTCAGATGTCCCGCCGCCAGCGACGAGGCGCCGACGATGTGGACGTCCTGTGCGACCGCCAGCCTGGCGATCTCATCCGGTGTCTGGAACATCGCGCCGACGGTGACGTCGAAGCCGAGATCGGCGAAGGCCGTAGCGATGACCTTCTGGCCACGGTCGTGGCCGTCCTGGCCCATCTTGGCGACGAGAATGCGCGGCTTGCCGCCGGTCTTCTTCTCGAAGGCGTCAAGCTTGTCCTGCAGCCCGTCGACCACGGGATGATCGCCAAGCGCCTTGCGATAGATGCCGGAAATGGTCTGCACCGTAGCGACGTGGCGCCCAAACGCCCTTTCCAACGCGAATGAAATCTCGCCGACCGTTGCATTGGCGCGCGCGGCTCGGATGGCGAATTCCAGCAGGTTTTCATTGCCTTGCGCGGCACGGGTCAGCGCATCGAGTGCGCTTTCGACGGCGGCGACGTCGCGCGTGCCCTTCAGCCGTTGCAGCTTCGACAATTGCCGGGCCCTGACCTCGGCATTGTCGATCTTCAGCACGTCGACCTCGATGTCGGTCTCGGGCCGATGGGCGTTGACGCCGACCAGCATCTGCTCGCCGGAATCGATCCGCGCCTGCGTGCGCGCGGCAGCTTCCTCGATGCGCAGCTTGGGAATGCCCTGTTCGGTCGCCGCCGCCATGCCGCCGAGCGCCTCGACCTCCTCGATATGGGCAAGCGCGCGCGCCGCCAGATCATGCGTCAGCCGTTCAAGATAGGCCGAACCGCCCCACGGGTCGATGATGCGCGTGGTGCCGGATTCCTTTTGCAGGATGAGCTGGGTGTTGCGGGCGATCCGCGCCGAATGGTCGGTCGGCAGCGCCATCGCCTCGTCGAAGGAATTGGTGTGCAGCGATTGGGTGTGGCCCTGCGTTGCAGCCATTGCCTCGATCATGGTGCGGACAATGTTGTTGTAGGGATCCTGCGCCGTCAGCGACCAGCCAGAAGTCTGGCAATGGGTGCGCAGCGACAACGAGCGCTCGTCCTTGGGCGAAAAATTCTTCTGCATCAGGGTCGCCCACAACAGGCGCGCGGCCCGCAGCTTGGCGACTTCCATGAAGAAATTCATGCCGATGGCCCAGAAGAAGGAC
>NZ_RZQA01000368.1:0-5925 GCF_004022915.1 Mesorhizobium sp. M7A.F.Ca.US.006.04.2.1 | reverse complement strand
GAAATCGCCCTGCTTGATGTCCGTTGCCGAGGCGTTGGCGACGCCCGAGATCTTCCAGCCGGCCTTGAGCTTGATCGCGTCGGTATCGCCCTGGCGGGTTTTCACGGTGAGCAGCGTGGGCTTAAAACTGACCACCGTGCCGCGCACACGAAGCGCGCCTGCGGCTTGGGCGGCGCCCGCGCCGGCGACGGAAAGGCTGGAAATCGTGCCGAGCACGACCATGACTGTCTTCAAGTTCATTGCAAAAAATCCTTCCGGGAGAGAACTGGCTGGAACCGGATGGTTTCGCGCCAGCGACCCGGAGATAACGAATGGGCGCGGCGAAACTGCCGGCAAAAGGCCAATCAGGCCTTCAAAACAACTTGATCGCGACGTGTGCGCCAGAGGCCGCGCCAGGCACCCGGTTCACGATCCCGTGACGGCCATTTTGGCCCTTGGCAAATCACCAGTGAGAGGGCATCTTCCCGACCGTCTCAGGCAACACTCCTCATTTGATCAAACTCTTTCAGTCATGGAGTTGCCAATGCCCCATAATGCGAAAAGCGAACCCCACTCCGAACCGGCAACCAACGGGAGCGGGCCAGATTACAACACCCTCAGAGCGATGCGGGAGACCCGCGGTTACAGCGTGGAAGAGCTCTCCCTGACATGCGGCCTGGCGGTGGACGAGATTGAGGATATCGAAAGCGGCAGAGTGACCGATCCGTCGAAGCTGCGTCGTATTGTGTCCGCGCTTCACCTTCCCCAGGAAGCTCTGATCACCCCGGCTGCGCCGCCGGCGGCGCAAGGTCGATCGCTGGCGTAGACCCGCACCAGGCATTCCAGAGAACCCGCCAAGGCCCTCTTGGCGGGTTTCTTTGTACCTGCCGCAGCGTCTGCTTCAGCCTGGCGCTTGCCGATTTGTATGCCGCGCGTGCTTATATGCGCGGCGGCCCCGGCTGCTGGACAGCAATCCGCCGTCCTTCAAGTTTTTGAACCATGGGTTTTTCGATATGAGCCTGGACTCCGTTCGTGCGTTCTTCGCCGCCCACGCGCCTGACATCGACGTCATCGTCACGGAGGCGAGCTCGGCGACGGTGACCCTGGCGGCCGAGGCGCATGGCGTGCTGCCGGCGCAGATCGCCAAGACGATCTGCCTGCGCGTCGGCGACCGCACCATGCTGGTGGTGACCAGCGGCATCGCCAGGCTGGACAACCGCAAGTTCAAGGACCAGTTCGGCGGCAAGCCGCGCATGCTCGACGCGGCGGAAGTTGTCGAAGCGACGAGCCACCCGGTCGGCGGCGTCTGCCCGTTCGGCCTGCCGGCGCCGCTGCCGGTCTATTGCGACGTATCGCTGCGCGAATTTGACGAGGTCGTGCCCGCGGCAGGCGCCACCAATGCGGCGGTGCGGATCAGCCCGCAGCGCATGGTTGAGCTAATCGGCGCCGAATGGGTCGATGTGTGCCAGGGGTAGCCCCTCGACGCTTTGGGATGGAAAGTTCACGACGCATCTCGCGTCATTAACTTGGAGGATACGCCGCCCGGCGCATTGACATCACGGTATCCTGCAGCCAGCAGGGCGGCCGCGACATCGGCGGCTTCTATCCCATCAAGCAGACCCCGATGCTTGATCGATCTGGACTTAGGCTTTGCTTTCCTGCGAGCACAGCTGAGGATCGCGCTGAGGCGCGTTGGGTATGGTCCCTGTTGCGGGGACCCTGTGGAAAGCGTGCGCCCATGACGAATCTCGTCATGTCAGCCAAGTGAATCGGCTATTTGTATTGGTGATTGCCGGCGGCAATCCACCAAAGGATGCGCAGTTCAAGGATTCTTCCGTGGTAAACAGCATTTCGAGGGCGATAATTTTGACGGCCGCAGTCTTTCTTGCTGTTAGCGCCATCTGGCAAGGTGCACATGATGCTTGCAGTCCTGTTGCGCATTACGGACTCTGCCAGTTCTCCTCCAATTTCCACTGGGAGTGGCTGTATGACTACCAAACACTAATCGCGGGCTTGGTTGCTTTGGCTGGCGCCTGGTGGGGCGTGCGCGCAATCAATATGCAAATGAGGCAGGAGATTTGTCTTGAAGCCGAGAGGCTGGCAAGCCGCAGAGCGGCAGCCCGCGCCACTCTGCCGCTATCGCTAAGCCTCCTTTCCGAATACGCCGAAGAGTGCGCCTCGATACTAAGAAGCCTGCTAGACAGGTGTGTTGATGGATCGCTTCCACGATCAGTCAAAGTAAAAGATTTTCCTACGCCTCCGGCCGAAGCAATTCAGGCTTTTAAGGAAATGACGGAGGTGTCGCTTCCGACCGACAGGGAAACATTGGCGGCCACTCTGACGAAAATACAGATTCAGAGGTCGAGGATAAGCTCGATAGTCCCCAAAAGGCGCCCGGAGCGAATGATCGTGGCGGCCGCCAATTTGGAAGAATACATTCTCGACGCTGCCGAAATTTACGCGCGGTCCGCTGCGCTGTACGATTACGCGAGGCGTAAAACCGAAAAAATTCCAGATGCAGTAGTTACCATAGATTCGCAGATCAGCGCGCTCAATAACCTTGGGATTTTTGACGAACTGCGAGAGAGGCTGGTGGCTACGCTGAGAAGACGAGCCAAGCAGCCGGATTAGACCCGCCCTCACTTCCAGGCGGCAAGCTGCCGCTGATGTTGCTATCATTCAAAGAACGGTAACGCCAAGCCAGCGCATTGCCGTTCATCCTGCGCTGAGATCGCCGCGCCATAAGAGATAGGGGCTTCCTAAGCATGCACCCGCTTCAATTCCTCAAGGACTTCGTAGAACCATCGGTTGCCGAGTGGGCGGCCCAGGACCTGAGCGTGCGGCATGCCATAATCGCACTGGGTGAAATTGATAATCTAGCCGAACACTTCATCCGGCACACTAATCCAATCGCGCAAAAAGTCAGCTTGGAGCGGGATTCCCTCGGCTCGGCCGTGCCTGCGTTGGCCATCGCACGGGACATACACGACACTCACAAGCACGGAGCACTAGGCAGAAAAACAGCAACGATCACTCGGGGCCAAAAACCAACCAAAGCTCAGCGCGGTGGGGGATTTTCAGCTGAAACGTTCAGTTCAGGATTCGATATTGGTGAGCCTGCTCTTGTGGTGACAGAGGATGACCAGACCCGGCAATTCTTGGATGACGTTATTGGGGAGGCCATGAGGTATTGGCGAGCCGAGATTGCGAAGCTCCCAGTTTAGCAGGGAATGGATCTCGTAAAATGCTTTGAGCTCCGAGCATCCTGCTCATCTGCAGGCGGCGACCAGCCGACATTCTGAAAATCTGCGGGTGCTTTGAAAGACACTGGTTGAGCAAATCTCAGATCGCCAATGCGCACGGATGCAGAACATCCAACTGTCCAGTTCGGGACTTTTCTCGGGAGTCCTGTTCCGAGACTGGCGATTTGAGTGCCCTTCGTTCCGAAAAGGGAAAAGGCGCTTCCGGCGCCTTCGATAAAAACTAGGGGCTTCAAGGAAACTAATGGTCGGAGTGGCCGGATTCGAACCGACGACCCCTTGACCCCCAGTCAAGTGCGCTACCGGGCTGCGCTACACTCCGGACCGGTCGCGATGTATCGTGATAACCCCGTGCGGGTCAACCGAATTCCGCGACTTTTATCCCGCTGCGATTGCCGGTGCCGGCGAGCCCTGAAAGGCAGGCCGCAACAACCGCTGGTGCCTGTATTCCAGAGCGATGGCGCCCCAGATCAGGCCGAGCAGCAGGTACACGTGGCGCCAGTGGTCGATGTCGATGAAGGTGCCGAGCCCGATATTGCCGATGAAGGCGACATAGGCGCACAGGAGATAGGGCTGCCACGGCCGGTCGCGCAGCAGGATGCGGAAGCCGGCTGCTATCGTCCACAAGACGAGCGCGAGGAACGACACGAAGCCGAGCCAGCCATAATCCATCAGCATCTTCAGCCAGATGTCGTGGGTGTCTTCACCGAAGATCGTGCCGAAGACCAGCGGGCCGATGCCGAACGGATGCTCCATCGCCATCTGGAAGCCGATGCCGTAGCGGGCGAAGCGGCCGAGCCGGGCGGTGTCGTAGCTCTGTTCGAGATGGGCACGGTTGGAGAACATCTCCGACACGCCGGGCAGCTGCAGGATGACGATCATGGCGACGACCAGCAGCGCCAGTGCTGCAATCGTCATCACCACCACGCGCAGCCGGAACATGCCGCTGGCGCTCTGCAGGAACAGGCAGCCGGTGAGCAGGACGGCCGAAACGGCGAACATGCCCCAGGCGCCGCGCGAAAAGGAGAAGAAGATGCCGGCGGTGATGATCAGCAGTGGCACCGCCAGCAGCGGCATGCGCGTCACCGGTCCGGTCAGGAGCAAATAGAGCAGATAGATGCCGGGCAGCACCAGGAACGGTCCAAACACGTTCGGATCCTGGAAGGCGCCGGCGGCACGGTCGTATTTGGTGAACATCTCGGCGCCCGGAAAGGCATGGAAGTAGCCTGCAATGCCAAGCAGCGAGGTGGCCACGGCCGAAACCACATAGGCAATGAAGATCAATCGGTAGAGGCTCGGCTGTACGGCTGTGATCGATGCGAAGAACACCGCGCTGAAGGCGAGAAACAGCGACACGGCGAGATAGAGCGGCGTGTTGGCGAGGTCCGCCATCTGCGTCATGGAGATCATGCCGCCGATGTTCATCGTCACCAGCAGCACCAGCAGCGGCGTTGCCGCGCGGGAAATCCGCAAGCCGAAAAGCGCCCAGATGGCAATCAGCCCCGCCATGTAGAGCTCATAGGGCGCCGGCTCGCTGATGACGAAGCCGGACAGCAGAATGCCGATGAAGACCGCGCCCGAGGAAATCAGCGCGACCAGCTTGGCGTTGACCACGACCTGCGGCAGATCATGGCTGATCGCGCTCAATAGGCGTTTTCCGTATTGAGCAGCCGGAGCGGCGTCAGGAACAGGATCCGCAAATCGAACAGCAGCGACCAGTTCTCGATGTAGTAGAGATCATACTCCGTGCGCATGCGGATCTTCTCGTTGGTGTCCATCTCGCCGCGCCAGCCATTGATCTGCGCCCAGCCGGTGACGCCGGGCTTGACCTTGTGGCGGGCGAAATAGCCGTCGACGACCTCGTTGTAGAGCAGGTTATGCGACTGCGCGGCGATGGCGTGCGGACGCGGGCCGACCAGCGATAGCGAACCCAGAAGCGAATTGAAGAACTGCGGCAGCTCGTCGATCGAGGTCTTGCGGATGAAGCGGCCGACGCGGGTGACGCGAGGATCGTTCTTGGTCACCGTCTGCTTGGCGGTCGGGTCGGCCTTGTCGGTATACATCGAACGGAACTTATAGACCTCGATGATCTCGTTGTTGAAACCGTGCCGCTTCTGATGGAACAGCACCGGACCCTTGCTGTCGAGCTTGATGGCGATGGCGGTCGCCAGCATCACCGGCGAGAACACGACGATGCCGATCAGGCTGAAGACGATGTCGAAGGCGCGTTTGGCCACCGAATCCCAGTCGTTGATCGGCTTGTCGAAGATGTCGAGCATCGGCACCGCGCCGATGTAGGAATAGGCACGCGGGCGAAACTGCAGTGCGTTGGAATGCGCCGAAAGCCGGATGTCGACCGGCAGCACCCACAGCTTCTTCAGCAACTGCAGAACGCGGGATTCGGCGGTCAGCGGCAGCGACACGATCAGCATGTCGATGCGGGCGATGCGGGCGAATTCAATCAGTTCCGAAATGGTGCCGAGCTTGGGGTAGCCGGCGACGATGGGCGGCGAGCGCTTATCGCCGCGATCGTCGAAGATGCCGCAGATGCGGATATCGTTGTAGGGCTGCTTTTCGACCGAGCGGATCAGGATTTCCGCCGCCTTGCCGCCGCCGACGATGACGGCGCGCCGCTCCATGCGGCCATCGCGCGCCCAGGCCCGGATCAGCTTCGACATTACCAGCC
>NZ_RZQA01000367.1:0-5942 GCF_004022915.1 Mesorhizobium sp. M7A.F.Ca.US.006.04.2.1 | reverse complement strand
GTTTCGCACCCCGCTCGCCATCATCCGCAACGCGGCCGACATGATCGGCCTTGTCGGCCACAAGTCGCCCGAAGCGACACGAGAACGGATTGCCGGTATTGGCGAGGCGCTCGATCGCCTGTTTTCCCTGATCGACCGCTTCATGGCCAATGATCGCGACAGCGGGTTTCAGCCGGAGATGATACGCGTCGGTTTGCTTATTGCCGATGTGCGGCTGCATTTCGGGATGACCGGGCGCGGCGAGCGCCTGATCTTTACGGCGGATGACGACGCCGTTTCGCTTGTCGCCGATCCCGAGATGCTGGCGACCGTCCTGATCAACCTCATCGACAATGCGCTCAAATATTCGTCGGAGGACCAGCCAGTGGATATCGATGTGCGCAGCGAAGGTCGAAGTGCGGTCATTCGGGTGCGTGACCGTGGCATCGGCATTCCACAGGCCGAGCTTCACAAGATCGGCAGGCGCTTTTTCCGGGCCTCCAATACGATGGCGGGAACCGGAACCGGTCTCGGCCTCTATTCTTCGCGCAAATTGCTGGCCTATCACGGCGGCAAGCTGCAGTTGCTCGCCAACGACGACCAGGGCATTACGTCCATCGTCAGCCTGCCTCTGGCAGGCGAGGCAACGGATCGACTTTCGCCCGAGGAACTGACCGCATGACGCATATTCTGATCGTCGAGGACGAGCCCCGGCTGCGCAAGGATCTGGCGGATTTCCTGGAACTGACGGGCTTCACGGCCGAAGGCGTCGCCACGGCAGGGGAATTGCGCCAGACGCTGGCCAACGGCAGCTCGCCCGCTGTCATCATCCTCGATGTCGGGCTGCCCGATGGGAACGGGTTCGATCTGGCAACCGAAATCCGCAAATCACATGCCTGCGGCATCATCATGCTGACGGCACTCGGTGACAGCGACGACCGTATCCGTGGCTTTGAGAGCGGCGCCGACATCTACCTGGTCAAGCACAGCACGCTGCGCGAGATCGACGCCGCAATTCGCAGCCTGCTGCGACGGACGGGAGCCCCGCCCGACTCTGCCAACGGCAGCAGCGATCGGTGGGTGCTGGACGGCACGAACTGGATGCTGATCGCGCCCAATCACCGTTCGCTTAAACTGACGGCGGCCGAGTTCGCCTTCATGAACGTGCTCTGCAACCGTAGCGGCGAAATCTGCCAGCGCGAGGATCTGGTGGAGCTTGTCGCCCGTCCCAGGTCGAACTTCGACAACAGGCATCTCGACGCAGTCGTCAGCCGGCTACGCCGCAAACTGGAGGAGCACATCAGCTTGCCCGCGCCGATCAAGGTCGTCTATGGCGTTGGCTACATCTTCACCGCAGCCGCCGCCGTGCAATGAACGTCTGCTCAACGGCTGCTTCCAGACCGAAGCATCGACTGGTCATGGCGCGGCAGGACCTCGATGTGCAGCCTGCAATGTCCGCTCTCAGGAAGCCACCATGCCCGCCCCTAAGACCGAGATTGCCGCCATTCGCAACCTGGTCAATGACGCTCACCGTTGGCCCATAGCGGAACACCCTCAGCTTACTCCTCGCCCTGCTTCTGCGCGATGATGTCGAGCCGCTCGCGGTCGGAGCGTTCGCGCTCGTCGCGGTTGCGCACGTCCTTGTAGGCACGCTCAACCATGTTGGTGCGGGCGGTCGCGGCGGCGATGAGGCCGGCTTCTTGCTTCGCGCTTGCCAGGTTCGCCTCCTGGCGCACGACCGCTTGGGCGATGCGGCGGTGGTAGAGATCGGGGAACAGGGCGGAAAGCGAATCGGGCTGGTCGAAATGGCCGACCAGTTCCCTGGCTTCAGCCTCGGCGGCACTGGCCGCGGCAAGGAAGGTGGCGTGGCGGGTTTCGTGCAGCGCCTTCAGCTGTTCCTGCACCTTGACCAGTTTCTTGAGGCGGTCCTTGCGCGTGCTCATGGTCATCTCGCCAGCGTCAGGTCGACGAAGCCGTCGACGAACAGCGACAGCATGGTGCCGACGGCGAAATAGAAGATGATCATGCCGCCGGCGATGATGAAGGGCTGGGAGATGAAATAGATCGGGATCTGCGGGGTCAGCTTGTTGACGAAGCCGATCGTCAGATTGACGAGAATGGCATAGGCGACGAACGGGCTGCCGAGGCGGATGACCAGGAAGAAGGTGTCCGACACCGTGTCGGTGACATCGACGAGGGCTGCCTGCGGGTTGAAGAAGATGTTGACCGGCGCGACCGTGTAGGAGGAAACCAGCGCGCGTATTATCTCGTGGTCGAAATCGAAGACGAACAGCATCAACAGCGCCGAGAACGAGATGATGGCGGCAAGGGCTGCCTGGGGTTCGGGCTCCTCGATCGCCGGTCCGCCGGTGCCGCCATAACCGACCAGCATGGCGATGGCCGAGCCCATGAAACGCAGGGCTTCCATGTAGAGCCTGGTCATGGCGCCGATCAGGCCGCCGACCAGAAGTTCCGAGATGATCATCGGCACAAGGATCTGCGGGCGCGGGTCGACGAAAGGAAAGATCTTGTCCCACAGGAAGGCGAGCAGGCCGCCGGTGGCGGCGACCGCCATGAACAACCTGACCTGGACCGGGACGCGGGCGCTGGACAGGCCCGGCATCAGCATGAAACAGGCGCCGATGCGGCAGAAGGCGAGGAACGCCGCGATGACGACGCCTTGCGACAGCACGCTCACGATATGGTTCCGAGCACCCTGATCTCGACGCCCTTGGCGATTTCGACATGGCTGAGCACCGGCAGAGTGGTGAACAGGCGCTCGATGATCATGCGCACATAGGGGCGGGCGTCGGGCGCGGTGACGAGGACGAAACGCTCTCCGGCTTCCAGATATTTCTTGATCGCCTTGGTGGCGTCCTGGCCGAACTCCTCGAGCTGACGCGGGTCGATGTCGAATTCGCGCACCTCGCCCTTGGCGTCGCGCTTGAGGCTCTGGTGGAAGGCGAGGTCCCAGCGGTTGCCGAGGCGCAGCACCTTCAGCACGCCGCCCTCGGAGAGGTCGCCGCAGATCTGCTGGGCCATGCGGATGCGGACATGTTCGACGATCTGCTCGGTGCGGCGCACATGCGGCGCGATCTCGGCGATCGCCTCGATGATCAGGTGCAGGTTGCGGATCGAGACGCGCTCGGCGAGCAGCAGCTTCAGCACCGCCTGCAGGCCGGGATAGGAGATGTGCGTGGTGCAGATCTCGTCGGCGAGCTTGCGGTATTCCTGGTCCTGGCGTTCGAGCAGCGCCTTCATGTCCTTGTAGGACAGAAGCTGCGGCAGGTTGTTGCGGATGACCTCGGAGAGGTGGGTGAGCAGCACCGACATGTTGTCGGCGAAGGTGTAGTTCTCGCGCTTCAGATCCTCGGCGAAGGCTTCGACGACGGAATAGGCGCGCATGCCGAAGGCCGGCTCGCGGATTTCCTCGCCCGGTATCTCGGGTATGTCGCGATTGCCGAGCAGAACCATGATCTCGCCGACGCGCATCTGGTATTCGGCCACCACGGTGCCGTGCACCTTGATCTGGTAGCTCTTCGGCGGGATGGCGAAATCGTCGGCGACGCGCACTTCCGGCACCACGAAGCCGTACTGGGTGGCAAATTTCTTGCGCATCTTGCCCATGCGGAAAACCAGTTCCTGATGCGACGTCAGCAGCCTTGTCGACAGCTGCTTGCCGATCAAGAGTTCGATCTCGGCGGTGGCGAGCGAAGCCTTGACCGAGTTCTTCTCTTCCTCGACCTTGGTCGCCTTTTCCTGGTCCTTGATCGCCTCGGCTTCGGCGAGGACACGGTTGGCGCGCATCGGGATGACGTAGCCGAGACCGGCCATGCCGGCGGCGAGCGCAAAGAACGGGAACAGCGGCAGGCCGGGCATCAAGCCGAGCAGGACCAGCAGCGATGCCGCGACATAGAGGGCGCGCGGGTGGGCGCCGAGCTGGCCGAACACCGCCTGGTTGGTCGAGCCGCGGGTGCCGCCCTTGGAGACGAGCAGGCCGGCGGCGAGCGACACGATCAGTGCCGGGATCTGGGTGACGAGGCCGTCGCCGACCGACAGCTTGATGAACACGTCGGCGGCTTCGCCCATGCCCATGCCGTGCCTGATGTAGCCGATGGCAATGCCGCCGACGATGTTGATGGCGGTGATGATGAGGCCGGCGATGGCGTCGCCGCGGACGAACTTCGAGGCGCCGTCCATCGAGCCGAAGAAAGAAGATTCTTCTTCCAGTTCACGGCGGCGCAGCTGCGCGGTCTTGTCGTCGATCATGCCGGCCGAGAGGTCGGCGTCAATCGACATCTGCTTGCCGGGGATGGCATCGAGGGTGAAGCGCGCGCCGACTTCGGCGATACGCGTGGCGCCCTTGGTGATGACGATGAAGTTCACCACGATCAGGATCATGAAGACGATGAGGCCGATGACGAAGTCGCTGGCCATCACCAGCTTGGAGAAGCCGGCGATGACGTAGCCGGCGGCATGCGTCCCTTCATTGCCATGCGACAGGATCATGCGCGTGGTGGCGATGTTGAGCGACAGCCGCAGCATGGTGGCGATGAGCAGCACGGTTGGAAAAGACGAAAAATCGAGCGGCCGCTGGATCCACAGCGCCACCATCAGGATCAGCACCGAAAGCGCGATCGAAAAGGCGAGGCCGACATCGATGAGAAAGGCCGGGATCGGCAGGAACAGCACGGCAAGTATGATGACGATGCCGATGGCGAAGAAGACGTCGCGGCCGTTCTTGGCGGCCGCGCCGGGCTGAATGCTTTCGCTGATCGCCATATCGTCCTCAAACCCCATAGACTGCCGAGCGCGCGACAGCCCTGTGAGGGTAGTCCGCCAAGCTTGCGCGAGGGTGGGAGACTGGCTAGTTCGAACGATCATGCGCAGGTCGCCGTGTCGGCTAGCCTCGCCAGGAAAGGGAAACCCATGCTTCTGATCATCGGCACCATCCGCTTGCCGCCAAACAAATTTGAGGAAGCCAAGCCCGCAATGGAACGCATGGTTTCAGGCAGCCGCGCCGAGGTCGGCTGCATCCAATATTCCTATGCGCAGGATGTTTTTGATGCCGGGCTCATCCGGGTCACGGAAGTCTGGAGCGACAGGGCAGCGCTCGACGCGCACTTCGCCTCGCCGCACATTGCGGACTGGCGTGCGAGCTGGCCGGCGCTGGGCATAGGCGAGCGCAACCTCGTACTCTATGAAGCCGGCGAGCCCATGCCGACCTGAACGGTCCATCGGCCCGATCGATATCGCGTCCACTTGTCGCCAATGTGGTGTCTGTCGGCATTGTGGTTGCCATGCCGTGCCGCCGGGCGTATCAGGCTGGCTTTCCACTGCCTTTCGATATCGGCGAGCCGCCCCGGTGCTTTCCAGAAACCACAGCGAAGTTTACGCCCGCCGGCTGCGCGCGGTGCTGATCAGGTCGTTGCCCCTGCTCGAGGCACGCGGCATCGTGGTGGTCATCCTCGCCGGTGTCGTAGGCGTCATGGCTGGCATATTGGTCACGGCGATGAGCCAGATCGTGCAGGACCTGCACGGGCTGCTGTTCGGCGTTCAGCCAGGCGGCCGGCTTTCCGGCATGTTCTCGCTCGCCAATCCGATGCAGGCGCTGATACCGGCGATCGGCGGCATACTGCTGGGGCTGACGGTGGTCTGGCTCCGGATACGGAAATTCCGCACACCGATCGACCCGATCGAAGCCAATGCGCTCTATGGCGGGCGCATGTCGCTGACCGACACCTTCATCATCGCCGGCCAGACGATGATCTCCAGCGGTTTTGGCGCCTCGGTCGGGCTGGAAGCCGGCTACACGCAGGTTGGCTCCGGGCTGGCATCGCGGCTGGCGGGCATCTTCAGGCTGCGCCGCAACGATGTCCGTATCCTGGTCGGCTGTGGTGCGGCCGGCGCCATCGCCGCTGCCTTCGATGCACCGCTGACCGGCGCCTTCTACGGCTTCGAAT
>NZ_RZQA01000366.1:0-5949 GCF_004022915.1 Mesorhizobium sp. M7A.F.Ca.US.006.04.2.1 | reverse complement strand
GTTCGATCGCTGGCGGAGTAGGCCTGGCCGCGGTCGCCATCAGGCCATCAGGCTTGTTCCCCGGCACTTCCCGGCAATTCGTGGCCAGGCGGCCGGGTTCGCACAGGCTCGCCGCGGTCAACAGGCCCACGGCGTCCGTGCTGGTGACCAGCTTCATCGCCAGCATGTCATCGAGGGCGATCTGGTGGATTTCGCTGGCCGGGGTGCCCTTCATCGTTTCGAGCATGCTTTGTTCGATGCCCATCTGGTCCAGGTAGGCCGCCAGCTTTTTCTCCACCGACTTGCTCATTTCGTAGGTCTTGTAGCTGCCGGCGTTCTTGCGGCTGACGATCTTCGTGTTGAGGATCTTCTTCTTGCCCCCGACGATCCGATAGGTGGTCCGGTATTGCAATTTCGTGCGGATGTAGGTCGTGGTGATCTGATGGACGCCGAGATAGGCCCATTCGCCAGCCACTCGCCTGATGCCGCCGGCAAACATCAGAGGACAGGCGGAATTGCACATGGCGCCATAGTCGATGACATCGCCGAAGTAGCGGGCGTCACGGTCCTGGCACCCCTTCGCGTCGGGCTGGCAGCTGGAAAACACCGTCTTGCCGATGGCGATATCGAGCTTGTTCTTGCGGATCAGCCGGCCAAGCGTCAGCGCCGCCTCGACATTGCCGCCGGGAGAATCCACGACAACAGGCAGTTTCCGCCCGCCAAGCGTCTTCAGCATGCGTTTGAAGAGCGCCGGAGTTCCGGCTTCTATGGAGCCCTCGGCCGATATCCATTCCGGACAGATCGGCTCGCACCCCGCTGCGTTGCTGCGGACAATGCCGAACCGCATCGTCGGCCCAAGATCCGGCGCCGCATCCGCCGCGAAGGCTGCCGGGCCTGTGGCAAGCAACGCAATCAGCCAGGTCAGAGCCAGCGGCCACAATGCCCGACGATGAAAATACCGCCTTGGAACCATTTGGAAAAAGCCCCTTGATGCAACCTATACTAGACGAGGTCCAGAGCCTTGCAACAGGGTTCGGCCGACGGGGCGGCAGCCGATAGCCCGGCAAACAAAAAGGGCGGCCCGAAGACCGCCCTTTCTTGTCGATCCGGCGAATGCCGGGCTCGGTTATTCCTTGATGGTGACGACGATGCCGGCACCGACGGTGCGGCCGCCTTCACGGATAGCGAAGCGCAGCTTCTCTTCCATGGCGATCGGCACGATCAGCTCGACATCGACCGTGATGTTGTCGCCCGGCATCACCATCTCGGTGCCTTCCGGCAGCGACACGATGCCGGTCACGTCGGTCGTGCGGAAGTAGAACTGCGGACGGTAGTTGGTGAAGAACGGCGTGTGACGGCCACCTTCGTCCTTGGTCAGGATGTAGGCTTCGGCCACGAACTTCTTGTGCGGCTTCACCGTGCCCGGCTTGGCCAGAACCTGGCCGCGCTCGACACCTTCACGATCAACGCCGCGCAGCAGCGCGCCGATGTTGTCGCCAGCCTGGCCCTGATCGAGCAGCTTGCGGAACATTTCCACGCCCGTGCAGGTCGTCTTGGTCGTCGGACGGATGCCGATGATCTCGAGTTCCTCGCCGACCTTGACCACGCCGCGCTCGACGCGGCCGGTCACGACCGTGCCGCGGCCCGAGATCGAGAACACGTCTTCGATCGGCATCAGGAACGGCTTGTCGAGCGGACGGACCGGCGTCGGGATGTAGGCATCGACCGCAGCCATCAGCTCGCGGATCGCGTCTTCACCGATCTTCTTATCCGAGTCTTCGAGAGCAGCCAGAGCCGAACCCTTGACGATCGGAATGTCGTCGCCGGGGAATTCGTTCTTGGTCAGAAGCTCGCGAACCTCGAGCTCGACCAGTTCGAGCAGCTCGGCGTCGTCGACCTGGTCGACCTTGTTCAGGAACACCACGATCGACGGCACGCCGACCTGACGGGCCAGCAGGATGTGCTCGCGGGTCTGCGGCATCGGGCCGTCGGCGGCCGACACGACCAGGATCGCGCCGTCCATCTGCGCGGCGCCGGTGATCATGTTCTTCACATAGTCGGCGTGGCCGGGGCAGTCGACGTGAGCGTAGTGGCGGTTGGCCGTCTCGTATTCGACGTGAGCCGTCGAGATCGTGATGCCGCGCGCCTTCTCTTCAGGGGCAGCGTCGATCTGGTCGTAGCGCTTGTATTCGCCAAAATACTTGGTGATCGCCGCCGTCAGCGACGTCTTGCCATGGTCGACGTGGCCAATCGTGCCGATGTTCACGTGAGGCTTGTTACGCTCGAATTTACCTTTGGCCATAATCGTTCTCCGTCTATTCTACCCGCTTGGGGGAAATTGTTATTCGCTCTTCAGATCCGGCACCGCGCAAGAGACGCGACGTCGATGGCTAAGGAACCCTTACGCGTATTTCTTCTGGACTTCCTGGGCCACTGCGGTCGGGACCGGCTCGTAGTGATCGAACTGCATCGTGTAGGCCGCACGGCCCTGGCTCATCGAGCGCAGGTTGTCGACATACTTGAACATGTTGGCGAGCGGCACCATCGCGTTGATGACCACGGCGACACCACGTGCTTCCTGACCCTGGATCTGGCCACGACGACCGTTCAGATCGCCGATGACGCTGCCGACATAGTCTTCCGGCGTCACGACTTCGACCTTCATGATCGGCTCGAGCAGCTGCACGCCAAGCTTGGGTGCTGCTTCACGGAAGCAGGCGCGGCCGGCGATTTCGAAGGCCAGAACGCTGGAGTCGACATCGTGGTAAGCGCCGTCGATGAGGGTCGCCTTGACGCCGATCATCGGGAAGCCCGCGAACGGACCCGAGGTCATGACGCTGTTGATGCCCTTTTCGACACCAGGGATGTATTCCTTCGGCACGGCGCCGCCGACGATCTTGGTATCGAACTCGAACTCGCTGCTATCGGGGTTCGGCTCGAACAGGATCTTGACGCGAGCGAACTGACCGGTACCGCCGGTCTGCTTCTTGTGCGTGTAGTCCTGCTCGTGCTTGCGGGTGATCGTCTCGCGATAGGCCACCTGTGGTGCGCCGACATTGGCCTCGACCTTGAACTCGCGACGCATGCGGTCGACGATGATGTCGAGGTGGAGTTCGCCCATGCCGGAAATGATGGTCTGGCCGCTTTCCTCGTCGGTCTTGACGCGGAAGGACGGATCCTCGGCGGCCAGGCGGTGAAGGGCGAGGCCCATCTTTTCCTGGTCGTTCTTGGTCTTCGGCTCGATGGCGATCTGGATGACCGGATCGGGGAATTCCATGCGCTCGAGAATGACCGGATGCAGCGGATCGCTCAGCGTGTCGCCGGTGGTCGTGTCCTTGAGACCGGCAAGAGCAACGATATCGCCGGCAAAAGCCTCTTCGACGTCGGCGCGCGAGTTCGCATGCATCTGCAGCATGCGGCCGATGCGCTCTTTCTTGCCCTTCACGGTGTTGTCGACCGAGATGCCCTTGGTGAGCCTGCCCGAATAGATGCGCGCAAAGGTCAGCGAACCGACGAACGGGTCGTTCATGATCTTGAAGGCGAGCATCGACAGCGGCTCGTTGTCGTCGGCATGACGCTCGATCTCGGCGTCGGTCTTGGCATCGACGCCCTTGATGGCGGGAACATCGGCCGGCGACGGCAGATATTCGACGACGGCGTCGAGCAGCGGCTGCACGCCCTTGTTCTTGAAGGCCGAGCCACAGAACATCGGGTAGAACTTGACCGCGATGGTGCCCTTGCGGATCAGCGCGCGAATCTCGTCATTCGACGGCATCTTGCCTTCGAGGTAATTCTCAAGCGCCGTCTCGTCCATTTCGACGGCAGCCTCGATCATCTTCTCGCGGTATTCTTCGGCACGAGCCTTGAGGTCGTCCGGGATCTCGACGATATCCCAGGCAGCGCCCAGCGTCTCGTCGCGCCAGACCAGCGCGTTCATCTCGACGAGGTCGACAACGCCCTTGAACTCGGTCTCGGCGCCAATCGGCAGCTGCATGACAACAGCATGCGCACCGAGGCGCGAGCCGATCATCTCGACCGAGCGATAGAAGTCGGCGCCGATCTTGTCCATCTTGTTGCAGAAGATCATGCGCGGAACGCGATACTTGTCGGCCTGGCGCCAGACAGTCTCGGTCTGCGGCTCAACACCGGCATTGGCATCGAGCAGCGCGATGGCGCCGTCGAGCACGCGCAGCGAACGCTCGACCTCGATGGTGAAGTCGACGTGGCCGGGGGTGTCGATGATGTTGAAGCGGTGCATCTTGCCGTCACGAGCCTTCCAGAAGGTCGTGGTCGCGGCGGACGTGATGGTGATGCCGCGCTCCTGCTCCTGCTCCATCCAATCCATGGTGGCAGCGCCGTCGTGGACTTCGCCGATCTTGTGCGACTTGCCCGTGTAGTAGAGGACGCGCTCGGTGGTCGTCGTCTTACCGGCGTCAATATGCGCCATGATACCGAAATTGCGGTAGTCTTCGATTTTGTATTCGCGGGCCATCGTAGCTGCCTCTCAGTCTCGTTCGCGCTTTACCAGCGGTAGTGCGCGAAAGCGCGGTTGGCTTCAGCCATCTTGTGGGTGTCTTCACGCTTCTTGACAGCGGTGCCGCGGTTGTTGGCCGCGTCCATCAGCTCGCCGGAGAGGCGGTCGACCATCGTGGTCTCGTTGCGGTTGCGGGCCGCAGCAATCAGCCAGCGAATGGCCAATGCCTGGCGGCGCTCGGGGCGCACGTCGACCGGAACCTGGTAGGTGGCGCCGCCGACACGGCGCGAACGCACTTCCACATGCGGCGCGACATTGTCGAGCGCCTGATGGAAGACGGTGACCGGCTCCTGCTTGGTCTTCGACTGAACCTGGTCGAGCGCGCCGTAGACGATGGTCTCGGCGACCGACTTCTTGCCGTCATACATGACGGCGTTCATGAACTTGGTGACGATCAGATCGCCGAACTTCGGGTCCGGATTGATCTCACGCTTTTCTGCACTGTGACGACGCGACATGGCTTTTGTCTCTCAATCTCATAGCCCGACGCACTCAAGGAGCGCCAAGGCCGGAAAATCTTACTTCGGACGCCCCTTACTTCGGGCGCTTGGCGCCGTACTTCGAACGGCGCTGCTTGCGGTTCTTCACACCCTGCGTGTCGAGCACGCCGCGGATGATGTGGTAGCGAACGCCCGGAAGATCCTTGACGCGGCCGCCGCGGATCATCACCACGGAGTGTTCCTGAAGGTTGTGGCCTTCGCCGGGGATGTACCCGATCACTTCAAAACCATTGGTCAGGCGGATCTTGGCCACCTTGCGCAGCGCCGAGTTCGGCTTCTTCGGCGTCGTTGTATAGACGCGCGTGCAGACGCCCCGCTTCTGCGGGTTCTGCTGCATGGCCGGGACCTTGTTGCGCTTCACCGGCGCAATGCGCGGCTTGCGGATCAGCTGGTTGACGGTAGGCATTAAACCCTCTTGTCTCTCAATTCCGTGTCTCGCCCGGTCAGGGCCGCTCAAAGCGTCATTTCCATACGCAAATTCGGGCCATAAACCGCGCCTCGCGGTCTTGCCCGAACAAAAGGCAGAGGAAGCGGAAGCCGCTTCGTGCACGCCGGAAATGTCTTTTCGCTCGTAAAACGAACCCTGTTTGAGGCAAACTCCAAAGCGTGTCGCTTCGGAAGGGAGAGCCTCACATCGGTTCTGACTGGGCGGCTTCTACCCGTAAGACCGCGGACCGTCAAGCCCGGAGCACCAAATATTGCGCGCCGACCAAGGCTTGGCAGCCATGCGAAAACCGCATGTAATTTTCTTTCGCATTTTTGCAAGAGCGAGGAAGAAAGTGACAAGCCTTCAGGCAAAGTGAATGGGTTTGCGCTGTTGCGCGGCCTTGCTTCATGCGAAAAGGCCGCATGAGCAGTCAAAACCCCCTCGCCCGCCCACCCGCTGCCAAGAGGAATCGGCCCGTGAACGACAACGAAGAACGCCCGGTCACAATC
>NZ_RZQA01000365.1:0-5954 GCF_004022915.1 Mesorhizobium sp. M7A.F.Ca.US.006.04.2.1 | reverse complement strand
CGAAATCCGCGCCGTGCTGGGCGAAAACGGCGCCGGCAAATCGACCCTGATGAAGATCATCTATGGCGCGGCACAGGCCGATTCCGGCGAGATCTTCTGCGACGGCAATCCGATCGCGGCGCACAACCCGGCGACGTCGCGCGCGCTCGGCATCGAGATGGTCTACCAGCACTTCGCGCTGTTCGAATCCGTTTCAGTGGTCGAGAACATTGCGCTCTCGGCAAGCAGCGCCTTCGATCTGCCCTCGCTTGCCGCCAAGATCCGCGAGCTTTCGCTTCGCTACGGTATGCCGATCGATCCGCATCGCCAGGTGCATGACCTCTCTGTCGGCGAGCGGCAGCGCGTCGAGATCGTGCGCTGCCTGCTGCAGGCGCCCAAGCTTCTGATCCTCGACGAGCCGACTTCCGTGCTGACGCCACAGGCGGTGGTCAAGCTGTTCGAGACGCTTCGACAACTCGCCGCTGAAGGCTGCAGCATCGTCTACATCAGCCACAAGCTCGACGAGGTGCAGGAGCTCTGTGACACCGCAACCGTGCTGCGCAACGGCAAGGTCACCGGCACCGCTCGGCCGAAAGAGACGACCTCGCTCGAGCTCGCCCGCATGATGGTCGGCTCGAAGCTGCCGGAAATGCATGTCAGCCCGCCGACCCCGAGCGAGAAGCCAGTGCTCGAGGTCAACAACCTTTCGGTCAAGGCAAGAGACCATTTCGGCGTGGATCTGAAGGACGTCTCCTTCAACGTTCATGGCGGGGAAATCGTCGGCCTGGCGGGAGTGTCCGGAAACGGCCAGGCGGAGCTTATCGCCTTGCTCAGCGGCGAACGCACGCATCACAACAACGACGCGATCAGGATTTACGGTACCGCTGCCGCTCGCCTTCGTGCCGACGAGCGCCGCAAGCTCGGTCTCGCCTTCGTTCCCGAGGAACGGCTGGGCCGTGGCGCGGTACCGTCGCATACGCTGTGGGAGAACGCGGTTCTGACCGCCCATCGCTTCGGCACCGTCCGCAACGGCCTGGTCGACCGGCGCAAAGCCAGCGCCTTCGCAGCTGGCATCATCGACAGGTTCAAGGTCAAGGCCAACGGTCCGGCTTCGACGGCGCAAAGCCTGTCGGGCGGCAATCTGCAGAAATTCATCGTCGGCCGTGAGATCGCGCTCGAGCCGAAGCTTCTGCTTGTCTCCCAGCCGACCTGGGGCGTCGATGTCGGCGCCAGCGCCTTCATCCGCCAGACCATCGTCGACCTCAGCCGCGCCGGCGCGGCGGTGCTCGTCGTCTCCGAAGAACTCGACGAGCTGTTCGAGATTTGTGACCGGCTTCTGGTGATCTGCCAGGGGCGCGTGTCACCGCCGCTGATACGCAAGACGACCGACCGCGAAGAGGTCGGGCTGCTGATGACCGGTCGAACGATGGGCACGGATCAAATGGCAATTGGGAGTGGCGACGTTGCGCTTCAGGATTGAACAAAGGCCGGAGCCTTCGGCAACAATGCGCGTCGCGGCGCCGGTGCTGGCGTCGGTTTTGACGCTGGTCGTCGGCTCGATCTTTTTTGCCTCGCTCGGACACGATCCGCTGCCGACGCTCTACGCCTTCTTTGTCGAGCCGTTGAATTCCCTCAACGGTTTGTCGGAATGGCTGCTCAAGGCTTCGCCGCTGATCCTCATTGCGTGTGGGCTGGCTATCGGCTTCCGCGCCAATGTCTGGAACATCGGCGCCGAGGGCCAGTTCACCATGGGCGCGATTGCGGCGAGCGGCGTCGGTCTTTTCTGGCCGAACCCGGACAGCGTGCTGCTGTTGCCGTTGATGTTCGTTGCCGGCATGGGCGCCGGCATGGCATGGGCGGCGATCCCTGCCTTCCTGCGCGCCCGCATGAACACCAACGAGATCCTGGTCACGCTGATGATGACCTACATCGCGACGCTGTTCCTGTCCTATCTCGTGCATGGACCGTGGCGCGATCCGGCCGGTTTCAACTACCCGCAGACGGCACTTCTGCCGACAGCCGCCCTGTTCGAATCCTTCGACCCGGCCTATCGGCTCAACCCTTCGATCTTCATCACCGTCGTCGCCGTGTTCGTGATGTGGCTGTTCACTGACCGCAGCTTCCTTGGCTACAAGATGTCGGTGAGCGGAGCGGCACCGCTTGCCGCCCGCTATGCCGGCTTTCGCGAATCTGCCGCCGTCTGGATCGGGCTGATGGCGGGTGGTGCGGCCGCCGGCATCGCCGGCATGGCGGAAGCCGCCGGGCCGCTCGGCCAGCTCTCGCCGCAGATTTCGCCCGGCTACGGTTTCGCGGCCATCATCGTCGCCTTCATCGGCCGGCTGAACGCCTTCGGCATCGTGCTTGGCGGGCTGTTGATGTCGCTGCTTTTCCTCGGCGGCGAAGGCGTGCAGATGACGCTGGGCCTGCCCTCGGCGCTGACGCGCATCTTCCAGGGCATCCTTCTGTTCTTCCTGCTCGCCGCCGACTTCTTCATTTTTTATCGCATCCGCCTGATACGGCCGGCCCGAGACACGCACGCGCTGGAGACAGCCTGATGGATTTGTTCATCGCCATCTTCACCGGCACCGTCATCGCCGCCACGCCGCTGATATTCGCGGCACTTGGCGAACTGGTGGTCGAGAAGTCCGGCGTGCTCAACCTCGGCATCGAAGGCATGATGCTGATGGGCGCGGCATTGGCTTTCTGGGCCGTCACAGCGGGCTATCCAATGCCGGTTGCGATCCTTGCTGGCGCCCTGGCAGGTGCCGCCGCCTCGCTGCTGTTCGGCGTTCTGGCACTGACCTTCCTCACCAATCAATATGCGGCCGGACTGGCGCTGGCCATCTTCGGTTCCGGCGTGTCGGCCTTCCTTGGCCGCGGCTTCGGCAGCGAGCCTATCGAGGCGCTGCACGGCATCAACGTCCCTGTTCTGTCCGATCTGCCGCTGATCGGTCCGTTGCTCTTCCGCTTCGATCCCATGGTCTACCTGGCTCTGGTGATGTTCGCTGCCATCAGCTGGTTTCTCTACCGCACGAAGGCCGGGCTGATCCTGCGAACGATCGGCGAGTCACCGCAGACATCGCATGCGATCGGCTATCCCGTGATCAGGATCCGCTACATGGCCGTGCTGTTTGGCGGGGCGATGGCTGGCCTGGCGGGCGCCTATCTGTCCGTCGCCTACACACCGCTCTGGGTCGAGAACATGACTGCCGGCAAAGGCTGGATCGCACTGGCGCTGGTGGTTTTCGCCACATGGCGCCCGCTGCGCATCCTGCTTGGCGCCTGGCTGTTCGGCGGCATGACGATCCTCCAGCTGCAGGGACAGGCGCTCGGACTGGAAGTGCCGTCCGAACTGCTCTCGGCCCTGCCCTATCTCGCGACAATCATCGTTCTGGTGCTGATCTCGCGAAACCGGCAAATGCTGGCGCTGCACTTCCCGGCTTCGCTAGCAAGGCCTTTCCGTCCGGCGGGTTGAGCAGCAGGGTCTATTCCCTGTTGTAGGGAATGCCGAGCGCCACCGGCTGATGGGTGCGCGACCGCAAGCCCGCAAGCAGCACAAGTGACGCCACATAGGGCAAGACGAGGAACAGCTGGTGGGGGACAGGAATCCCCACCACTTGCGCATGGATGCCCAACGCCTCCAGAAACGCGAAGATGAAGATCGCTCCAACGATCCGGAACGGCATCCAGTTGCCGGCGATGATCGCGACCACGACCAGCCAGCCGCGGCCGGCAATGAGATCGGGAACGAACTTGTCCGAATAGCCAAGCATCAGGAAGGCGCCGCCGAAGCCGGACATCATGCTGCCGAACATGATCGCGAGGCACTGCCTGAGGCCGACGTGCAGGCCCTTGACGTCAAGCGCCTTCGGATTTTCGCCGACACAGCGCACCTCAAGGCCGTATTTCGTTCGGTAGAGAAAGAACCAGACGAGGATGGGCACCAGGAAGCTGACATAGGTCAGCAGGCGTTGGGAAAACAGCACCGGCCCCAGGATTGGAATATCCGACAGATAGGGGATCGGAACCTGGTCGAAGCCGATGAAGGTCGGCGCCTCGCGGCCGCCAATATAGGCCTGGAACCAGAACAGCGTCACGCCCGATGCGAGAAGATTGAGGGCAAGGCCGGCTACGAATTGCTCGGCCTTCAAAACAATCGTGACGAACGACATGATCAGGCTGCTCGCGGCGCAGGCCAGGATGGCTATCGCCAGAGCCAGCCAAGGCGATCCGGTTGTCGAGGCAACCATGTAGGCGACAATGGCGCCAATCAGCATGGTGCCTTCGACAGCGATGTTCCAGATGCCCGCGCGCTGCGTGACGAGTTCGCCCATTGCCGAAAAAAGCAATGGCGTGGCAATGCGGACCATCGCCGCCAGGAGGCTTATCAGAAGCGGGCCCTGCAGCAGCTCAAGCATGGACTTCCCTCCTCACGATCTGAAGGCGCGTTGCGACGGCGGCACTGAGAAAGAACAAAAGCACCAGCCCTTCCATCGCCGACACCAGGCCTGCCGGCGTGCCACTCTTCAGCCGCATGTAGATCGTGCCGCTTTCCAGCGCGCCGAAGAACAGGGCGGCGATCATCACGCCGCTCGGGCGCAGTCCTCCCACCATGGCAACGACGATCCCCGAACTGCCGATGCCAAGCAGCGTCTCGGCACGCAGCCGGTGCGAGACACCGAAAAGCTCGCCGGCGCCAGCCAGTCCCGCCAGGGCCCCCGACATCAGCATGACGGTCAGCAGAAGCCCGCGCACATTGGTGCCGCGAAACGTCAGCGCGGTCGGGTTTGAGCCGAACGCGCGGATTTCGTAGCCCAGCGACGTCTTGTCGAGCAGCACCGCTGCGAATGCCGAGGCGGCGAGAGCGAACAGGAAGCCGACATGCAGCTTTCCCGCCCCAACGGACAAGAGGATCGGCCACTCCAGACTTGGATCGATGGGCGGCGACTGGTGATAGGATACGGTCACGCCTGTCGCCATCCAGGGGCCGCCATCGAGAAGGTAGGCGAGCAGGTACATGACGACGTAATTCAGCATCACCGTCGAAATGATCTCGCTGGTGCCGAACCTGGTTTTCAGTGCGCCGGCCAACAGGCCGAGCACGCCGCCGCCCGCCATTCCGGCCAGCGCGAGTGTGCAGACGGCCAGCCAGCCTGGCAATGGCGCTATCCAGAAACTCACCCAATAGGCGGCCATCGCGCCGGCGAACACCTGCCCCTCCTGGCCGATGTTCCAGATCTTGGCCCTGAATGCGAACACCGTGCCCAGCCCGACAAGCAACAGCGGGGTCGCCTTCGCCAGCGAACCGAGCAATGCGCCTTGGCTGCCGAATGCACCGACGATCAGGGCCGTGAAGGCCCTTGCAGGATCGCCGCCGGAAAGCCTCAGCAAAACAGCGGAAGCCAGGAGAGCACCTGATATCGCCGCCGAATAGCAGACGACGTTCCATCCCAGGCTGCTGCCCGAGCGTCGTTGAAATGAAATCATTGAATTCCCTGCGTAAGCTGGCTGGCATCGCCTGCCATCATCATTCCAAGTTCGAGGAGGCTGGTCTCCTCGGGTCGCACGATGCCCATGATCCGGCCCTTGAACATGACCGCTATGCGATCGCAAAGGCGCAGCAGGTCTTCGAGTTCCTCTGAGGCGAGCAGGATCGCAAAGCCCGCGGCCCGCTTTTCCAGGATTTTCTCGTAGACGAATTCGGAGGCCGCAACGTCGAGCCCTCGCGTCGGCTGGTTGGCCAGCAACAGCCGCCGCGCATGCTGGAACTCGCGGGCAAGAATGACACGCTGCGCGTTGCCCCCCGACAGTCGCTCCACCGGGAGGTCCGCCGAGGCGGTCGCGACCTTGTATTCGTCGATCTTGCGCCTCGCCAACTCAGCCAGTTTGCGGCGATCGAGGAACGGACCGCGACAATATTCCGGCGATCGCTGCCAGCCGAGGACAAGGTTTTCGGCGGTTCCGAACTCCGGGAT
>NZ_RZQA01000364.1:0-5954 GCF_004022915.1 Mesorhizobium sp. M7A.F.Ca.US.006.04.2.1 | reverse complement strand
TGTCGGAAACCGCCATAACACTTCTGCGGCGAGGGCGCGAAATATGACGGC
Source organism: Mesorhizobium sp. M7A.F.Ca.US.006.04.2.1 (assembly GCF_004022915.1). Classification (NCBI taxonomy): domain Bacteria; kingdom Pseudomonadati; phylum Pseudomonadota; class Alphaproteobacteria; order Hyphomicrobiales; family Phyllobacteriaceae; genus Mesorhizobium; species Mesorhizobium sp. M7A.F.Ca.US.006.04.2.1. The sequence continues at coordinate 5,903 of NZ_RZQA01000364.1, read as the reverse complement.
AGCCATGGACGAGCTTCTCGGCATTCTCGACCTCGAGAAGCTGGAACACAATCTGTATCGTGGTCGCAGCCCGCTGCTCGACTGGCAGCGCGTGTTCGGCGGCCAGACCATCGCCCAGGCGCTGGTGGCGGCGCAGCGGACAGTGGATCCCGATCGGTACGTGCATTCGCTGCACGGCTATTTCATGCGGCCCGGCGACACCAAGGTGCCGATCGTCTACGAGGTCGACCGCATTCGCGACGGCGGCTCCTTCACCACGCGGCGCGTGGTGGCGGTCCAGCACGGCCAGGCGATCTTTTCGCTCGAAGCCTCGTTCCAGCAGGATGAGGTCGGCCTGGAGCACCAGGTGCCGATGCCGCAGGACGTTCCGGGGCCGGACACATTGCTGTCGCAACGCGAATTGCTGGGCAAATTCGGCGAGGCGGTGCCCGATGGGATCAAACGCTACTGGGAGCGCGACCGGCCGATCGAGATGAAGCCGGTGATGCTGAAGCATTACACCAGCCGCGAAAAGCTGGAGCCAAAGCAGAACATCTGGATCCGCACCACCGGTCCGGTGCCGGCGGACCACGCCATCCAGGCAGCGGTGCTCGCCTATCTCTCCGACATGACGCTGCTCGACACATCGACCTTCGCGCATGGCCGCGCCATTTTCGATCGCGATATCCAGGCGGCGAGCCTCGACCACGCCATGTGGTTCCACCGCAGCCATGCGCTCGACGACTGGATGCTCTACACGCAGGACAGCCCGTCGACGCAGGGCTCGCGCGGCTTTACACGCGGCTCGCTGTTTGCCCGCGACGGTACGCTGATTGCCTCGGTTGCGCAGGAAGGGCTGATCCGGCTCAAGCGATCGCCTGCAGAGTAGGCATTTTTCAAAATTTGCCTAATTTTTAAGCAGGCGTATCGCCGCAGCTGTGGGCAGGTTGCGTCGGTGCACCCCCTAATCTCTTTGTTTACAGTGGGTTAACACCCTGCTTCGGCACTTGGCACGGAGCTTGAATCCTTGTGGGCACTCTCCGGCTCTTTGGGATCGGTGAAGGTGTACAAACGCGGGGGACCGCAACAGCAAAGGGTGAAACCTTATGAAAATCGTGATGGCAATCATCAAGCCGTTCAAGCTCGACGAGGTACGCGAAGCGCTCACCGCCGTCGGCATCCAGGGCCTGACCGTCACCGAAGTCAAAGGCTACGGGCGTCAGAAAGGGCATACGGAGATCTATCGCGGGGCGGAATACGCGGTCAGCTTCCTGCCGAAGATCAAGATCGAAGTCGCGGTCAGTGCCGACATGGTCGACAAGGCCGTCGAAGCCATCACCGCAGCCGCCAAGACCGGCCAGATCGGCGACGGCAAGATCTTCGTTTTCGGCATCGATCAGGCGGTGCGCATCCGCACCGGCGAAACAGACACCGACGCGCTCTGAGCGGCGATCACGTATTCCAATGGAGAGTTCAATGAATATTCCTTCCACCTTGAAGACGACGGGACGAGCTGCCCTTTTGGGTTCGCTTGCTCTCGCAGCATTGGGCACGGTCGCCGCCTTCGCACAGGAAGCGGCACCGGCCGCAGCCGCGGCCGCGCCGGCTGCTGCCCCGACCCCGGTGCTCGACACCGGCAACACCGCCTGGATGCTGACCTCGACGGCGCTGGTGCTGATGATGACCATTCCGGGCCTTGCGCTGTTCTACGGCGGCATGGTGCGCAAGAAGAACGTGCTCGCCACCGTCATGCAGAGCTTCGCCATCACCTGCCTGGTGACGGTGCTGTGGTTCATGTTCGGCTATTCGCTGGCCTTCTCGGACGGCGGCGGCGTGAACAGCTATATCGGCGGCACCTCGAAGTTCTTCCATCACGGCATCACCACGGCCTCGCTGTGGCTGCCGGGCGTCGCCAACATTCCTGAATTCGTGTTCTCGATGTTCCAGATGACGTTCGCCATCATCACGCCGGCGCTCATTGCCGGCGCCTTCGCCGAACGCATGAAGTTCTCGGCGCTGCTGATCTTCATGGCGTTGTGGCTGCTGGTCGTCTACGTGCCGATCGCGCATTGGGTCTGGGGTGGCGGCTTCCTCGGATCGGCGGGCGTGCTCGACTTTGCCGGCGGTACGGTCGTTCACATCAATGCCGGTGTCGCCGGTCTGGTCTGTGCGCTGGTTCTCGGCAAGCGCGAAGGCTATGGCACCACCAACATGGCGCCGCATAACCTGGTCTATTCGGTGATCGGCGCTTCGCTGCTGTGGGTTGGCTGGTTCGGCTTCAACGCCGGTTCGGAACTGGCAGCCGACGGTCTTGCCGGCGCTGCCATGCTCAACACCCAGGTTGCCACCGCGGCGGCGGCACTGGCCTGGATGTTCGCCGAATGGATCGTCGCCAAGAAGCCTTCCGTGCTCGGCATCATCTCGGGTGCGGTTGCCGGCCTGGTCGCGGTGACGCCGGCTTCCGGCTTCGTCAACCCGACCGGTGCCTTCATCGTCGGCATCGTCGCAGGCGTCGTCTGCTACCTCTCGGCGGTCAAGGTCAAGCACATGTTCGGCTATGACGACTCGCTCGACGCCTTCGGCGTGCATGGCGTCGGCGGTGTGGTAGGCGCTCTGCTCACCGGCGTGCTCGCCGACCCGGCGATCAACAGCCTCGGCGCAGGTGCTTCGCTCGGCAAGCAGATCTACGGCGTTGCCGTCACTATCGTGTGGACCGGCATTGCCACCTTCGTGCTCCTCTACATCGTCAAGGCGCTTGTCGGCCTGCGCCCGACGACCCAGGAAGAGGTCGAAGGCCTCGACATCTCCCAGCATGGCGAAGTGGTGCCGTAAGGCCAGCTTAGCCAAGGGGCCGGCGGAACCCTCCTCCCGCCGGCCCCATATCTCCACGCAATTCCGAATGGAAAGCGCTGCACAGTTCTCCTGGAATTGCTTTGAAAGATCCCGTCGTGATGCTCCCGAAAGGAGTTCACGCATTGAGGCCCGGATCGCATCCGGGCCTCTTTTTTTGGCAAGCCATTCCGGCAATGCCCGGCTTCACGCAATCACGTTCGCGTGATCATGTTTTTTGAGGAAACAACGACCGCTCTGGTTCCGAACCGTGGGGACGATCGTCGTTCTGACGCTCGTGCCAAACAACAGGGAAGGAAACCATCTCATGAACCTCAAGAACATCTGTCTCGGAGCGCTTGCTCTTTCCATGATCGGCGGCGTGGCGTTTGCCGGTGCTCTGGACGAGCCCGACAACATGGCGCCGTTCTTCACGGATTCCGGCATGAAAACCATGAAGCCGATGGCGGACTTCAAGACAGCTTTCATGGCCATGCCGATGGAAAAGCAGGAAGCGATGAAGAAGGAATGCCAGGATGCGGCGATGAGCAAGCCGCATGCGGAATTCTGCGCCAATGTGCAGGCGCTCGGCGGCGCCAACTGATTTGCCGCGATCGGGCCGAGACCCGATCTCTGTTCAGACGACCAATGGCGGGCCGGCAGCCCGCCATTGTTTCGTTCGATGGAGCTCCATCGGTCCGTCGTCCAACATTGCCTCATACGCCTCAACCGGCGGTAATGAGGTTTGAGCGTCTCAACCTCTTATAGTTAATGCGCCCTTAACCTTCCCACCGATAGTCTGAGACCCGAATCTGCCGGAGTGCGCCACGCACCCGGCGAGTCCACGACAGACGGGGAAGAGCATGCGTTCAGGGGCTTCAGCACCGCTCGCGCTGGCCGATACGGGGCACGGCATCCAGGCGTTCGCGCGGCGTCAGGTGGGGCGGCTGGTTGGCGTCGGCCTGTTCGCGCTGGCCGCCTTTGGCGTTGCCAGCCTTGCCACCTGGAATGTCGCCGATCCGAGTTTTTCCCACGCGACGAACAACACCGTCACCAACGCCATGGGCTATGCGGGTGCCGTGTTCTCCGACCTCGCCATGCAGTTCTTCGGCCTCGCCGCCGTCGCCGCCCTGGTTCCGACGGTCATCTGGGGCTTCCTGCTGTTTTCCGCGCGCGGCGTCGACAGGCTGCCCAAGCGCGGGTTGTCCTGGTTCGGCTTCGCGCTGCTGGCCGCTGCGATGGTCGGCTGCGTGGTGCCGCCCAAGACCTGGCCGCTGCCCACCGGCCTCGGCGGCGTGTTCGGCGACATGGTGCTGAAGATCCCCGGTGTCGTCATCGGCGGCTATCCGACCGGGCTGATCGCCAGCATCATCGCCATCCTGCTTTCGGCGCCCGCACTGTGGCTCTTTGCCCATGGCTCGGCGCTGATCGGACGCAAGAACGGCTTTGCGGTGATGGAGGACGAGCCCGCCGTCGATCCGCGCGAGGACGACCTTTTGTTCGACAATGACGAGGACGAAGGCGACGAGGGCATCCTGGCGCTCGGCGCCATCACCCATTGGTGGCTGTCGCTGCGCGCGTGGATGCACCGCCGCGCCGTGCGCCGCAGGCAAGAGCGGGACGAGTACGAGCCGGAGATGGAGCAGCGCTCCACCGCCTGGCGCCGCGCGGCCGAACGGGTCGAATCGGCCGAGTTCGCCGAGCAGCGGATGAGCCAGGATGGCCGCGCCCGCGTCGAGCCGGAATTCTTCGCCGCCATGGTCAATGACCGCAGCGCCTCGCTCGACCCCGACGATGCCGATATCTTCGACGACCGCTTCGACAATGCGGGCGAGGATGCCGATTTCGACGATGAGCCTGTCGTGCAACGCCGCGGCGCGCCGACCGCCAAGGTACAGCCGTTCCGTTCCGATGCCGCCACGCGCGTCGAGGCGCCGGCGGCGCGCCCCGTGCCAGGCGCCCGTGTGCAGCGCGAGGCGCAGACATCGCTGATCGGCTCTGAAAAATTTGAAATGCCGTCGCTGCACTTCCTCTCCGAGCCGAAGAACGTGGTGCGCGACGCCAGCCTGTCCAAGGACGCGCTGGAACAGAATGCGCGCCTGCTCGAAGGCGTGCTGGAGGATTTCGGCGTCAAGGGCGAGATCATCGCCGTCCGTCCGGGTCCGGTCGTCACGCTCTATGAGCTCGAACCGGCGCCCGGCATCAAATCGTCGCGCGTCATCGGCCTGTCCGACGACATCGCCCGCTCGATGAGCGCCATCGCCTGCCGCGTCGCGGTGGTGCCCGGCCGCAACGCCATCGGCATCGAACTGCCGAACGCCAAGCGCGAAACCGTCTATCTCAGGGAGATCCTGGCCAGCCGCGATTTCGAGACGACGAAGGCCAAGCTGGCACTGGCGCTGGGCAAGACCATCAATGGCGAGGCGGTCATCGTCGACATCGCCAAGATGCCGCACGTGCTGGTCGCCGGCACCACCGGCTCGGGCAAGTCGGTCGCCATCAACACCATGATCCTGTCGCTGCTCTACCGGCTGACGCCGCAGGATTGCCGGCTGATCATGATCGATCCGAAGATGCTGGAACTCTCGGTCTATGACGGCATCCCGCATCTGCTGACGCCCGTCGTCACCGATCCGAAGAAGGCGGTGGTGGCGCTGAAATGGACCGTGCGCGAGATGGAGGACCGCTACCGCAAGATGTCCAAGGTCGGCGTGCGCAACATCGACGGCTTCAACGCCCGCGTCAGCCAGGCGGACAAGAAGGGTGAGAAGATCTCGCGCACCGTTCAGACCGGCTTCGACCGCCAGACCGGCGAGGCGATCTACGAGACCGAGAACCTCGATCTCGAGCCGATGCCCTATATCGTCGTCATCATCGACGAGATGGCCGACCTGATGATGGTCGCCGGCAAGGACATCGAAGGTGCCGTGCAGCGCCTGGCTCAGATGGCGCGCGCCGCCGGCATCCATGTCATCATGGCAACGCAGCGGCCGTCGGTCGACGTCATCACCGGCACCATCAAGGCCAATTTCCCGACCCGCATCTCCTTCCAGGTGACGTCGAAGATCGACAGCCGCACCATTCTGGGCGAGCAG
>NZ_RZQA01000363.1:0-5957 GCF_004022915.1 Mesorhizobium sp. M7A.F.Ca.US.006.04.2.1 | reverse complement strand
ATGCCGGACCTGTCGAAGATGGACCCCAAGCAGCTCGAAGCCTTGCAGAAGCAGGCGCAGGCAGCCGGCCTAGGCGGCGGCATGAAAGGCCTTCCCGGCGGCGGTGGCCTGCCCAGCGGCATGCCAGGTTTGCCCGGCGGCATGAAACTTCCCGGGCTTCCCGGCCTCGGCGGTGGCGGGCTGCCCGGCCTTGGCAAGAAGAAGTGAGGACGCCATGAACGAAGAAAAGGACATGGCCGACGCCCGCGCCCTCCTGGCAGATTACCGGGCGTCGATCGACAACATCGACGCAGCCCTCATCCACATGCTTGCCGAGCGCTTCCGCTGCACCAAGGCGGTTGGCGTGCTGAAGGCGACTCATGGCTTGCCGCCGGCCGACCCGGCACGCGAGCAGCAGCAGATCGCCCGGCTTCGCCAGCTGGCGAAGGATGCCCATCTCGACCCGGATTTCGCGGAAAAGTTCCTCAACTTCGTCGTCCGCGAAGTGATCCGCCACCACGAACAGATCGCCGCTTCCAACGGCGTGACGAAAACCAACTGAAACCCAATCAACGAACTTAGTTTTTAGGAGAAAAGAAATGCCGTTGAAGATCCGACTGGCCCGTGCGGGCTCGAAGAAGCGTCCTTATTACCACGTCGTCATTGCCGACGCCCGTTCGCCGCGTGACGGCCGGTTCATCGAGTCCATCGGCTCGTGGAACCCGCTGCTGCCCAAGGACGGCGAACGCGTCAAGGTCGACGCCGACCGCGTCAAGCATTGGCTGGCGCATGGCGCCCAGCCGACCGACCGCGTGCTGCGCTTCCTCGACGAGGCCGGCCTCGTCAAGCGCGACGCCCGTTCCAACCCGAAGAAGGCCGAGCCGGGCAAGAAGGCGCAGGAACGCGCTGCTCTTCTGAAGAAGGCGCAGGAAGATGCCGCTGCTGCCGTTGCCGCCGCCGCGGCTGCACCGGCCGAGGCGGAAGCCGCAACCGCCGAATAAGTATTTGCTCTATCGCATCCAGGAAAACGGCGGGCCATGTGCCCGCCGTTTTTTCATTCGACCCTGTCTGTAAAAGCCGCCCGGTCAATAGCCGCGCGGGCAGCGGTCAATATAGACGCGGCCACGGCTATCGCGGTAGCGGCATTCGCCACGCTCGCTCGCCCGGCCGATCAGCGCGCCGGCAACAGCGCCGACAGCACCACCGACGACGGCGCCTTCAACCGGATCGCCGGCGACGGCCGCACCGACGGCAGCGCCACCGAGGCCGCCTACGGCCGCGCCTTTTTCCGTTTGCGAACAAGCGGCGAGCGGCACCAGCAGCGCCATCAAAAGCATCGTTTTCTTCATCGTCGTTCCTCTCCGATAGGAGCCGCCTCCGCCGCCGGGCGAATCTCTAACTCGCAACTCGACGATTCGATCCCTGAGATATTGCCCGGCAAAGGGTTCAGGCTTCGAGCCGAAAGCGGTGCTTCGATCCGGATCTAACGGCTGAACGGGATCAGCGCGCGGAGCCTGGGATCGCGCAGATACAGGCCACCCCACAGGATAATGCCGAGATAGACGCCGAACAGAATGTGCGAGAACAGCGGGTTGTCGACGCGGACATTGGTGGCGATGGCGCCGCCCATATAGGCGGTGAGCAGGATGGCGCCGAGCACCGAGGTGCGCGGCAGCGCATAGAGAGCGGTCGAGATCAGGCCGATGACACCAAGCATGCGGGCGACATTCGGATCGGCCGGCCAGCCAAGCGGCACCATCGTCTGGATGACGATATCGAGCGGCGGCAGCTTGATGGCGCCGTCGAAGATCATGAACAGCACGATGACGCCGCTGAGCGCGCGGCCGGTCCACAAAGCGCCCGGCGAGACGGGCGCGGTTTCGGAAATGCTCATGATGGTCCCTCCTGATGGCTCTATCCCCTTCTTGCTGGGGTCGAACCAAGGACGTGGCATGGAGCGGCGATCCGACAGCGGGGCGGATTCTTTTAATCCCGCTAAGCCCGCGCGCCATTGCCTACGAAAAATAGAACTTTTCCGCCGGGATCATCTTCGGCGGCGTTTCGCCAAGCGCCTCGAACACCGAGATTTCGCAGACACGGCAGAGGCTGTCGAGAGCGAGGTCGTTGGCTTCGGTGCCGAACGGATCCTCGAGCTCTTCCGACAGCGCGTCGAGGCCGAAGAAAGTGTAGGCGATCAGCGCGGTGAACAGCGGCGTCGCCCAACCGGTGGTCGAGATCAGGCCGATCGGCAGCAGCAGGCAGACGATATAGGCCGTGCGATGCACCAGCAGCGTGTAGGCGAACGGCAAGGGCGTACCGGCGATCCGCTCGCAGCCGGCCTGGATGGCGGCAATCGACGCGAGCCTCTCATCGAGGATACGAAAGCCGACCGTGTCGACGTCGCCCGCCAGGCGCTGCGCATTGGCACGCCGACCCATGCGCCTGACCATCTCATCCGCCGGATTGGAAAAGGCTGCTGCCTTGTCCGCCTCGGCGTCGATGAAGGCACGGGCATCCTTCATGCTGTCGATCTTGCGCAGCTGCCCGCGCAGGAAATGACAGAAGGCGAGCGCTTCCATCAGCAAGGCGCGCTGTTCAGTCTGGTCCGGGATGAGGCTGGTGGTGGCGCGTGCCAGGTTGCGCATTTCGAAGACCAGCGCGCCCCACAGCTTGCGCGCCTCCCACCAACGGTCGTAGGCGGCGTTGTTGCGGAACGAGAGATAGATCGACAATGTCACGCCGACCAGGCCGAAAGGCGTGATGTTGAAGACGCTGAAATCAAGCTGGAACCGGCGCGCCGCGGCCAGGATGATCGCGGAATAAAGCGCGAAGCCCAATATTTGCGGCAGAATGCGTGGCACGACCGAACCGCGCATGATGAAGAACAGCTGCAGGAATGTGGGGCGCGGGCGAACGATCATCGAAGGCCTTTCACGGACCGGCACTGGCCCTCAGCTTCTCTATTGTGCGATGCGACAGCTCTGCAAGCCCAGCCGCCAGCGACATCGCCATGTCGTCCTTGCAGCGCCTGGACTATCGGCACGCGCCGGTCGCGGATATTGAAGAGCACGTGGGCTGCGGCCCGTTTTTTGCAGGCGAGGGAAGACAGATGGCCGGCGAAACCGATCTCAAGACACTGCTGGCGTCGATGACACCGGAGCTGCTCGCCGGCGCCTATGTTTTCGTCACGCTGGCACCCGGCGTCCCTCAGCCGGAAGGCGTTGAGCCGGTGATGGTGTTTCGCGAGCGCGAGGGTGTGACGCTGATCGTGACCGAGGAGGAGGCCAACGCCGCGGCACTGACCGCTTCGTTCCGTTGCCGGATGCTGACGCTGAACATCCATTCGTCGCTGGAAGCCGTCGGCTTCCTCGCCGCCATCACCACGCGCCTGGCCGCCGCCGGCATGGGCGTGAACCCGGTTTCGGCCTTTTATCACGACCATCTGTTCGTTCCCGCCGATAGGGCGGAGGAGGCACTGAAGCTGCTGATCGGGCTGGCCGAGGACAACCGAGTGTAGCGCATCGGCGAAGCTGCCGATCTCCCCCCTCGTGGGGGAGATTGGCCTTCATCAATGCTCCGCAAACCTTCAGCATCCCGGCCGAGGGCCGAGCCCGCGACCGCGGGCCAGCCGCGCTAGCGGCGGTGCGGCCCGTGAGCGAAAACTAGATCAGCCGTCAGGCCGCCTTCTTCTTCGGCTGGATCAGGCCGCGCTCGACCAAAAGCTCGGCGATCTGCACCGCGTTGAGTGCGGCGCCCTTGCGCAGATTGTCGGAGACGATCCACATCGACAGGCCGTTGTCGATGGTCGAATCCTCGCGGATGCGCGAGATGAAGGTGGCGTCCTCGCCGGCCGATTCCAGCGGCGTGATGTAGCCTCCGTCCTCTCGCTTGTCCAACACCTGGCAGCCTGGGGCTTCACGCAGGATATCCCGCGCGTCGTCGGCGGTGATCGGCTTTTCGAACTCGATGTTGACCGCTTCCGAGTGGCCGATGAACACCGGCACGCGCACGCAGGTCGCCGTCAGCTTGATCTTGGGGTCGAGCATCTTCTTGGTCTCGGCGACCATCTTCCACTCTTCCTTGGTGGAGCCGTCGTCGAGGAAGACGTCGATGTGCGGGATGACATTGAAGGCGATGCGCTTGGTGAACTTCTTGACCTCGACGCCATCGGCGACGAAGACCGCGCGGGTCTGGGTAAAGAGTTCGTCCATGCCTTCCTTGCCGGCGCCCGACACCGATTGATAGGTGGCGACGACGACGCGCTTGATGGTGGCGAAATCGTGCAGTGGCTTCAATGCCACCACCAGCTGCGCCGTCGAGCAGTTCGGATTGGCGATGATGTTCTTGCGCGTGAACAGCGAGATCGCGTCCGGGTTCACTTCCGGCACGATCAGCGGCACGTCCTGGTCGTAGCGGAAGGCCGACGAATTATCGATGACGACGCAGCCCTGCTTGCCGATCTTCGGCGACCATTCCTTGGAGACGCTGCCGCCGGCCGACATGATGCAGATGTCGGTGTCGGAAAAATCATACTGGTCGAGCGTCTTCACCTTCAGCGTGCGGTCGCCGAACGACACTTCCGTGCCCTGGCTGCGCCGCGACGCCAGCGCCACGACTTCGCTTACCGGAAAGCCGCGCTCTTCCAATATGTTGAGCATTTCCCGGCCCACATTGCCCGTGGCGCCGACGATCGCTACCTTGAAACTCATCGAAAAATCTCCTGTCCCTCTCCGCTTGGTTTTTGGAGAAACCCGCTGGCCGCTGCGGGTTCCGTCCCCCGGGCCGAACCCGGGAGAGGGTGGTTAGGCCAAGGGAATCACACCGTTTTGGTGGTGGTTTTGCCAGTTTTCTTGGCCAAGAATGCGGTTTTGCTGAAACGAGGAGACGCGCCGACGCGCCCGGCCCAATGATGTGCATTGAGGCTGGGGGCATCGAATGCAGGAAGAGCCGTCAAAAGGCCGCGCATCGAAACTGTCCCGTTCGGTGCCGGCTTTTACGCGGTTTGCGGCAAGAGTCAATTGCCGAGCGGCGCCTGGTTTTGCGCGCGCCCTGTACAATCGCGGCTGCGCGAAGTACGAACGGCCAAGATTGTTTGGCTGGCGCGAGGCCCGCCCCGGCATGTGCTCCGTGATGAGCGCGGACCCTAAAATTCCGAAAGAGTGAGATGTCCAACTTCGAAGCACTTGTTCCAGCGCTTGCCAGGGCGCTGGAGAAACGCGGCTATTCCGAGCTGACGCCCGTCCAGAAGGCGGTCGTGGCGCCCGAGCTCGGCGAGGCCGATGCGCTGGTTTCGGCGCAGACCGGCTCCGGCAAGACGGTGGCCTTCGGCCTCGCTCTGGCGCCGACCCTGCTTGAGGGCGCGGAGCGCTTCGGCCACGCCGCCGCACCGCTGGCGCTGGCGGTGGCGCCGACGCGCGAACTCGCCTTGCAGGTGACGCGCGAACTGGAATGGCTCTACGAACTGACCGGCGCCACCGTGGCGTCCTGCGTCGGCGGCATGGACATGCGCTCGGAGCGGCGTGTGCTGGAGCGTGGCGCCCATATCGTCGTCGGCACGCCCGGCCGGCTGCGCGACCACATCACCCGGCGCTCGCTCGACATGTCGGCGCTGAAGGCGGTGGTGCTCGACGAGGCCGACGAGATGCTCGATCTCGGCTTTCGCGAAGACCTCGAATTCATCCTCGACGCCGCTCCGGCCGAACGCCGGACGCTGATGTTCTCGGCCACGGTGCCGCGCTCGATCGCCACGCTCGCCCAGGGCTATCAGCGCGATGCGGTGCGCATTTCGGCCGCCGGCGAGGAGAAGCAGCATCTCGACATCGAATATCGGGCGCTGAGCGTCGCCCAGCCCGACCGCGAGAACGCCATCATCAATGTGCTGCGCTATTACGAAGCCAAGAACGCGCTGGTGTTCTGCAACACGCGTGCCGCCGTCAATCATCTGACCGCGCGCTTCAACAACCGCAACTTCTCCGTCG
>NZ_RZQA01000362.1:0-5966 GCF_004022915.1 Mesorhizobium sp. M7A.F.Ca.US.006.04.2.1 | reverse complement strand
CCGCCGCATGGATCAGGAAGTTGACCGCCGAGCGCGGGCTGGCATGCGTGTGCACGACCGAGCGCGGCACCGGCAGGATCGCCTCATGGCCGCTCAACGGCTCGCGGATGATGCCCGAGAAGAAGCCGGACGCCGCCTTGTTCGGCTTGCCCGGCCGCACGCAGATTGTCGGCAGCCGGATGCCGATACCGTCGAAGAACCCGCGCCTGGAATAGTCGGCCAGCAGCGCTTCGCTCATCTGCTTCTGGGTACCATAAGAGGTCAGCGGCGTCGGATGGAAGTCATCGGGAATGACGTCCGGGAACGGCGCGCCGAACACCGCGATCGACGAGGTGAAGACGACGCGCGGCGCAAAGCCCGCCACCCGGATGGCATCGAACAGGGCGCGCGTGCCATCGAGATTGACGTGGTAGCCGAGATCGAAATTCGCTTCCGCCTCGCCCGACACGATGCCGGCAAGGTGGAACACGACGTCGGGGCGCGATGCGACCAGGCGCTCGGTGGCACCCGCTTCGGCGAGATCGCCGGTGTGCAGCGTGACGCTGACGCCATCCAGGCTCGGCGCCTGTGGCGGCACGATATCGTGGAGATCGAGCGCGGTGATCTTGCCCCCGCGCAGCGTCCCGTCCTTGGCCAGCCGGGCGATGAGCTTGCGGCCGACCATACCCGCGGCGCCAGTGATCAGAATGCGCATGTCGAAGATCCCTTGCCTATTTACCCTGGTTTTTGCGCTGGTTGCGGGCGCGCAGCCAGAACACCGAGAAGAACGCCAGCACGAAGACGATGCCAAAGGCGCCGGCCAGCACGGTGGAAAGGCTGCCGAGTGCCAGCATCACGGTCGGCAGATAGTAGGCGCCTATACCGAACAGCAGCATGATCCACGCGGCGGCGATGACCGCGTTCCTGGTGTCGCGGTCCATCATGCCGCGTCCGGAGGATGGGCGTTCGTCAAGCTGGTTTTCAAGGTTTTGCAACTCCTGAGGCAGGACGATCGACATCGATCGATCCGGTCCTAGTGATGGTGGTCGTGGTATGCAGCCGCTTCATGCTCGTGCCCGTGGTCGTGCTCGTCGCCATCGTCGGCGCATTGGCCGAATTCCGGTTCCACGGTGGCATGGCTGATGCCGTGCTCGCTTGCAAGCCGCTTCTTGACGGCACTCACCGCCTGATGCGCATCGACGCCCTCGTCGAGACAGGCATGCAGCGTCGCCATATTGCTGGTCCCGTCGAGCGACCAGACATGCATGTGGTGCACTTCGCGTACGCCGTGGATCGTCGTCTGGATATCCCTGGCGATCAGATCTCGGTCGAGGCTTGGCGGCACGCCCTCGAGCAGGACATGGGCGGCCTCCCGCATCAGCGACCACGCCGTGTAGAGGATCAGCAGTGAAACCAGGACCGACAGGATCGGGTCGATCGGCGTCCAGCCGGTCGCCAGGATGACCAGCGCCGCCGCGATGGCCGCCGCCGAGCCGAGCAGGTCGCCAAGCACATGCAGGATGGCGCCGCGCATGTTCAGGCTCTCGCGGTCGCCACCATGCAGCACGAAGAACGAGCCGAGGTTCACCAGCAGGCCGAGGATCGCCACCACCAGCATCGGCCCGCCAAGCACCGGCGCCGGCGCCTGCAGGCGTCCCCAGGCCTCATAGACGATCCACAGCGCGATGACGAAGATGGCGATGCCGTTGGTATAGGCCACCAGCGTCTTGACCCGGCCGAAGCCATAGGTGAGGCGAACGGTCGCCGGCCGGCCGCCAAGATGAAACGCATACCAGGCAAGGCCGAGCGCGATCGAATCGGCGAGCATGTGGCCGGCATCGGCCAGCAGCGCCAGCGAGCCCGTGAGGATGCCGCCAAGCGCCTCGGCGACCATGAAGCCGCCGGTCAGGCAGGCTGCGATCAGAACGCGTTTCTTGTCGGTCGAGCCATGCACATGACCAGGGCCGTGACCGTGCCCGGTGTGATCGTGGGTATGTGCCAATAGTGAACTCCTAAGCGCCGAATTCCGCGCGAAAATCCTCGAGCCGTCGCTTCTGCCGGCCGTCGCCATCGAAATTGGCCGGATCGAACCACGCCTCATAGGCACTGCGCAGCGCCGGCCATTCCTTGTCGATGATCGAATACCACGCAGTGTCGCGGTTTTCACCCTTGACGATGAGATGCTGGCGGAAAATGCCTTCGAACTTGAAGCCGAACCGCTCGGCCGCCCGCTTCGATGGCTCGTTGCGGTTGTTGCACTTCCATTCATAGCGGCGATAGCCGAGCCCGTCGAAGATGTATTTCATGAACAGGAACTGCGCTTCGGTTGCTCCCGGCTTGCGCGAGATGAGCGGTCCCCAATAGATGTTGCCGATCTCGATGACGCCGTAGGCCGGATCGATGCGCATCAGCGTCTGGCGTCCGGCGACCTTGCCGCTGGCCTTGTCGATGACAGTGAAGAACAGCGGATCCTCGCTGGCTTCGACTTTGTCCAGCCATGGCTGGAAGGCGGCGCGGGTCTCCGGCGGATAGTCGGGCAACCAGGCGAAGCGGTCGTCGATATCGGACACGGAGGACGCTTCATAGAGGCCGTCGCCGTGTTTTGCAGCGCTCAGCGGTTCAAGCCGGACGTATCGACCGTCGATGGTCTTGCGTTCGGGCCGCGGACGCGGTTGCCAACCCTTCAGATTTTCCGACACCGAATGCTCCAATCCGTTTGACTTTTGCGGGCTGAGGCTCACAAAAACGCGACCCAACAGCAAGAACCACACGGACGGGAAAAATGCTCCACACGATTTCGGCCTTCGACCGCCTTGGCGAGGAAAACGCCTTCGCCGTGCTTGCGAGGGCCACAGCACTTGCCCAACAAGGCCGCGACATCGTCAATCTCGGCATCGGCCAGCCCGACTTCAAGACGCCGCAGCACATCGTCGAGGCGGCGATCAAGGCGCTGCGCGACGGCCATCACGGCTACACGCCGGCCAATGGCCTGCTGGCGACGCGCGAGGCGGTGGTGCGCCGCACGCTGACCACCACCGGTGTCGAGATATCGCCCGAAACGGTGATGATCCTGCCCGGCGGCAAGCCGACCATGTTCGCCGCGATCCTGATGTTCGGCGAGCCCGGCGCCGAGATCCTCTACCCGGACCCCGGCTTCCCCATCTACCGCTCGATGATCGAGTTCACGGGTGCGGCACCCATTCCCGTGCCGATGCGCGAAGAAAACGGCTTTGCCTTCTCGGCCGAGGAGACGCTGGCGCTGATCACCTCGAAGACCAGGCTGCTGATCCTCAACTCGCCCGCCAATCCGACCGGCGGCGTCACGCCTCGCGCCGAGATCGAGAAACTGGTCAAGGGGCTGGAGGCGCATCCGCAGGTCGCCATCCTCTCCGACGAGATCTACGACGTCATGACCTATGATGGCGAGACGCATTGCTCGCTGCTCGGCTTTCCCGAAATCCGCGACCGGCTGATCGTGCTCAACGGCTGGTCGAAGACCTGGGCGATGACCGGCTGGCGCATGGGCTGGTCGATCTGGCCGAATGGCGACAAGGGCGCCCATCTCTACGACAAGGTGCGCAAGCTGGCGGTCAATTGCTGGTCCTGCGTCAACGCGCCGAGCCAGTTTGCCGGCATAGCCGCCATCGACGGCCCGCAGGACGACGTCGACGAGATGATGCGCGCCTTCGACCGCCGCCGGAAGATCGTCGTCGAGGGACTGAACGCCCTGCCCAACATATCCTGCATCACGCCCAAGGGCGCGTTCTACGCCTTCCCCAACGTCTCGAAGACCGGCTGGAAGGCCAAGAAGCTCGCCTCGGCGCTGCTCGACGAGGCCGGCGTGGCGCTGATCGGCGGCCCCGATTTCGGCATTCTCGGCGAAGGCTATATCAGGCTCTCCTACGCCAATTCCGAGGAGAACATCCTGCGCGCGCTGGAGCGGATCGGAGCATTCCTGGCGAAGTAGGCTTCAAAGCAGGCCGGTGGCCTCTTTCCGGATGGTTGCGGCTGGCGACCATGATGGTGTCATGATCTGTCCGGACACGCACGGCCAAGGCTGGGCGGGCGTGTCGGGAACCGCTACGCTCCCTGGATCAGGATCGAAGCAGGTGACATAAAATGTTCTACGCAATCCTTGCCTATCACGTGGAAGATGCGATCAAGGCGCTGACGCCGCAGGAAGATGCAGCACTTATGGCCGACCTGCTGAAGATCAACACCCGGCTTCATGAGGAAGGCACGCTGGGGCCGTCCGCGCGTCTGGGCGCAACACAGGATGCCATCACCCTGCGCGGCCCGGGCGACGGTGTGATCATCGACGGTCCTTTCGCCGAAACCAAGGAACAGTTGCTCGGGCTCTATGTCGTCGACTGCGCCACGCGAGACGAGGCCATCGCGATCGCCCGCGACCTTCGCCGCGTCAATCCCACCGCCGTTTACGAGATCAGGCCCATTCTGCTGTTCAAGCCCGGCGTGCCGCTGGCCGGGAAATAAAACCATCCGGCTGGGTCCCCGCTGCTTCGCAGCGTCCCAGCGTTCGCCGGCCTTTCATCGTGCCACTGGCACGATGAATTCGCTTACGCGAACCGGGCTGCTCACCCACGCCCGACAAACGGCATCTTGGTCGCCATCACGGTCATGAACAGCACGTTGGCGTCGAGCGGCAGGCTGGCCATGTGGACGACGGCGTCGGCGACGCGCTGAACATCCATCACCGCTTCGGCTGCGATCGAGCCATTGGCCTGCGGCACACCGACCGTCATCGGCTGCGCCATGTCGGTCAGCGCATTGCCGATGTCGATCTGGCCGCAGGCGATGTCATAGGGCCGGCCGTCGAGCGCCAGCGTCTTGGTCAGTCCGGTGATGGCATGCTTGGTCGCCGTGTAGGGCACCGAGCCTGGGCGCGGCGCATAGGCCGACACCGAACCGTTGTTGATGATGCGGCCACCCATCGGCTTCTGCTTGCGCATGGCGCCAAAGGCGGCACGGGCGCACAGGAACGAACCGGTGAGGTTGACGCCGACGATATCGTTCCACACTTCGACCGGTATCTCGTCGATCGGCGTCGATTTGTAGCCCATGCCGGCATTGTTGAAGAGCAGGTCGACACGGCCGAAGGCCGCCGCCACGGTCTCGAACAGATCGTCGACCTCGCCTGCCTTGCTGATATCGCAGGCAACCGCCAGGGCCTTGGCGCCGGTGGACCCGGCCTCAGCCACGGCTGCATCCAGCACGGATTTGCGGCGTCCGCAGAACACCGTGTTCCAGCCGGCCTTGAGCAGCGCCGTGGCGACGCTCTTGCCGATGCCCGTGCCGGCCCCGGTGACGATGGCGGTTCTTTGCTCGGTCATGGCTATTGTCCTCCGGCAGCGCTGCGCTTGCTCGACTGATTTTGGGGGGTTGGCTCGAAAAGGAAGGCATCGCAAATGACGGCGGCGATGGCAAGCGTGTCCATCCGGCCGGACCGACAAAAAGGGCGGCCATTGGCGACCGCCCCTGATCTGAACCGGGCTTGGGAGGAGGAAAAGCCGATCCGACTGTGTTGAATGATGCGCTTGCTGGGTTAATGAGCGGTTAACCCGGAAAGTGCCCCCTGTGCCGTTTTGGCCTACCAGCGCGGATTGGGTGACGTCCCGGCCTTGGCCGGCACCTTGGCCGCCGAAACCGTCGCCTCGACATGGTCGACCAGCGCGTCCGGCAGGCCGAGCCGGCCGGCGAGCAGATCGAGATAACCGCGCTCGGCGCGTGTGTCGGGATCGATGGTCAGGCGCGACGCCGTGTAGAGTTCGAGCTTCTGCGCATCGGTCTTGGCGCCGGCCACCAGCGTGTCGAGGTCGAGCGGGCTTGCCAGCTCCGCCATCAGGAACTTTTCGGCATCGGAGCCTATGCCGGCCAGGCTGAGCTTGCCGGCGATCTTCTGGCGCTCTTCATCGTCGATATGGCCATCGGCTTTCGCCGCCGAGATCATCGCCCGCACCCGGGTCAGC
>NZ_RZQA01000361.1:0-5975 GCF_004022915.1 Mesorhizobium sp. M7A.F.Ca.US.006.04.2.1 | reverse complement strand
CTCTGCTGGAGTGATTTGATCCAGGGCGGTGCTGCCGTTAAACCGGTTCAACGGAAGCTCTGCTGGAGTGCTTTTGATCCAGGGCGGTGCTGCCGTTGAACCTGACGTCAACGGGTGTTCTGCCGCAGCCATTTGTTCCAGGCGGCTTCGCTGCCGTTGAAGACGTTGATGTCGGACTTGCCGGTCATGCCGGGAACGATGCCGGTTCCGGTGTACTGCCAGAAGGTGAAGGGGTGGCTGCCGTATTTCTCACGCGGATGGCCGGCGACGGAACGCAGCCAGTAGGGATAGCCGCGGAACCCCGACAGCCCGTTGTCGTCGAAGAAGTCGACGGAAGTGTAGATGATCGGCTTCTTGCCGTAATGGCGTTCGACGATTTCGAGGAAGGTGGTCATCTCCGCGCGCACCGTGGCGGCGTCGGGACGCAGCCTGCAGGTCGGCGATTGCGGGTTCCATTCCATATCGAGGACCGGCGGCATCGCCGAGCGATCGACGGGGACGTTGCGGATGAACCAGCGCGCCTGAACGGCAGCCGGGGTGCAGAAATAATAGAAATGATAGGCGGCTCGCGGAATCCCGTTGGCCTTCGTGCGCGCCCAATGCTCGCTGAAATACTCGTCGAAACGGTCGCCGCCCTCGGTCGCCTTGATGAAGGCGAAGGAGATGCCGCTGGCCCTGGCAGCCGGCCAGTCGACCGAGGTCTGGTATTTGGAAACATCGGTGCCGTGGACGGCATAGTTCCACGGCGCGCCGCTCTCCCATTCATGCGGCTTGGAGTCGGCAAAGCGCGGCGCGCGCACGGCAACCGTCGGGCTGCTCGAAGCGGATGGCGACAGCGGCGAGAGATCGTCGACGGTCGAGCAAGCACCAAGCAGCGCTAGCATGATCAGGCCCGCAAGACGGCGCATCGCAATTCCCGAGCCGGATTCAGCCGGTCGCTGATGGGTCTCTACACTGATGGCCTGCTTTGTGATCGGGCCCCCTCCGAACGATCGCCCCACAGCATCGCTCAGCATATCCTGTGATCGCCGATCATGGTTGATAATCCGTTGATGACGCTCGACAAGCATTGTGATTTGCGGAAGCAATGGCGGCAAATCGATGACATAAGGGTCGCGCAGGGCCCGGAGGAAATAAATGCGGATCGTGGTCAAGATCGTCAAATGGCTGCTTGGCCTGATCGTCCTGGTGATCGCAGCACTTTTTGCCTGGCTTTATATCGCGCCACCGGAGTTGATCAGGGTTGGCTCGGGCTACTCGGCCAAGATCGTCTGTTCGAACGTTTTTATCGCCGGCCGCGATCCCAATGAGGTGCTGGCCGTCGACGTGCAGGCACCCGGGCATCCCCTGCTGCGGTTAATGCGGGTTTCGGTGGACAAGAACAGGGGAACGGTGTCTGCCGGCCTGTTCGGTTTCCTCGGCAAGAGCGTCGCCGTAGCCCGCGACGGGCTTGGCTGCGCTTCGGTTCCGGACGGCGACGTAGGAAAGGTGCGGCGGACCGCGATCCAAGCGGAGCCGTCCGCAGTCACCATGGGCGACCTGTGGCCGGAAGGCGAACGGGTCGAGGCATCACAGGATCCGGTTGTTGCCAAGCTGCTGGACGATGCGGCGCTGATCGGCACCGGCATGCGCGCGGTGGTGGTGGTCAAGAATGGCCGTGTCGTCGCCGAGCGCTACGGCGATGGCTTTTCCGCCAGGACGCCGCTGCTCGGCTGGTCGATGACCAAAACGGTGAATGCCGCCATCGTCGGTACGTTGGTCAAGGACGGCAAGATGGCTTTCGACAACAAAAACCTGTTCGCGCCGTGGAAGGCGGACGGCCGCGCCGCGATCAGCCTTGCCGACATGATGGCGATGTCGAGCGGGCTGGAGTTCAACGAGGATTATGGCGACGTCGCCGACGTCACGCGCATGCTCTATCTCGAACCTGACATGGCGGGCTTTGCCGAATCCAAGCCGCTGGCTGCAGAGGTCGGCAAACAGTTTTCCTATTCGAGCGGCACGGCGGTGATGCTGTCGCGCCTCTGGCAGGACGCGGTCGGCGACAAGGCCAGGGCGCTGACGTGGCCGCGCACGGCGCTATTCGAGCCGCTCGGCATGCACAGCGCGGTGCTCGAGACCGACGAGCTGGGCACCTTCGTCGGCTCGTCCTATCTCTACGCGACCGCGCATGACTGGGCGCGCTTCGGCCAGTTCCTGCTACAAGGCGGGGTGTGGAACGGCAACCAGATCCTGCCGGCCGGTTTCGTCGACTGGATGCGAGAGCCGGCATCCGCCTCGAAGGTCTACGGCAAGGGCCAATTGTGGATCGAGGCCCCGGGCGATGAGGAAAACCCCGGCGCCGGTGTCGCGGCAGGCCTGCCCAAGGACACGTACTGGATGGAAGGCCATGACGGGCAGACGGTTGCCATCATTCCCTCGGAGCAGTTGGTGGTGGTGCGGCTGGGGCTGACGCCTGCCAAGCTTGGCTATCGGCCGCAGACGATGGTGGGGGCGTTGGTGAAGGCACTCCATTAAGGTGCATTGACATTCAGGTGAGGTCGGCCTGCAAATGGCAGTTTCACCTTGGCTAGCCGCGCGGCCCGATAACCGCCAGCCAGGCGTAGCCGCGATAAAGCGTGCGGAAACGGAAGCTTGCGCCGGTTCGCCGAGATTCCGATTCCAGCACTTCGCGCAGCGATTCACGAGGCGCGACGTGGAATTTTTTCAGCCAGCCGCGCAGCAGTGTGCGAAACCAGCGCGGCAGGCCTTCCTGCTGGCCGAAATCGACGATGTGCAGCGAACCGTTCGGCGACAGGGCGGCAAGTGCCGCCGATACTGTTTTTTCCCAGCCGGGGATCATCGACAGCGAATAGGACACGAAGACACGGTCGAAGCGTTCGACATCGAAGAGTGCCCGGGCATCGAAATCGGTGGCATCGCCCCTAGCCAATATGACGCGACCGGACAGGCCCTCGCGGTCGATCGCCTTTCCGGCCGTCTCCAGCATTTCGGCCGAAATATCGAGGCCGAAAAAGCGCGCGTCGGGATAGTGACGGGCGGCGAGGATGACGTTGCGGCCGGTGCCGCAGCCGAGTTCCAGCACGGTGCCACCGACAGGCACGTCGAGCCCCGAGATCATTGGGTCGCGGCCGAGCAGGTAGTATTTGCGGGTCAGGTCGTAGATGTGGCGCTGCCAGCGGTAGACGCCGTCCATCAGTTCGGCATGGCTGGCCTTGAATTCGGGGCTGGCCGGCAGCTCGCTGGTGCTCATGCCGCGCGCTTCACGTAGAGGTGGAAGCCGCCATAGATGGCCGAGCGGTCGCGGGCCGAAAATTCGCGCGAAGCCTGGTCCTGATAGTCCCATTGGTCGAGCAGCGAGCTGGAGACGCGACCCGGCAGCAGGCTGGGCTCGGCGGCGGTGCGGAAGATGACGCGGGCGCCGGCCGAAGCCGTGCGGGTGATTTCCGCCCACAGCGCGTTGAGCTGGTCGTCGGTCATCCAGTCCTGTGCATCGAGCAGGATGAAACGGTCGACGGAGCCTGCATCCTTGCCGGCGAGAAACTCGATCAGATTGGCATGGTGGATGGCGACGCGGTCGACATTGCCGCGGATGCTCTCGTAATTCTGCTTTTCGAGATAGGCGGGCAGGGCGGCCTCGCCGGGGTTCGGATAGCGGCGGGCAAAGGCCTGCCAGGCGAAGTAGTTATTCTCCAGCGGAAAATCGCAAGCGAGTTTTTCCAGCCGGGCTTTCAGCACGCTGGCCATGGTGCCGTCGCCAGAAGTGATCAGCGAATCGTACTGCGCCGGTGGAATGCCGAGGCCGAACAGTGAAGCCTTGCGCGACGTCGCCCATCTCAAAAGCTTGTTGTCGAAGACCGGCGCCAACTCCTCGTTGAAGAAGCGGCGCTGCTCGCCGATGTTCCTGGCCTGCATGATGCCGGCTGGGTCGACGCCGAAGAATTTTCCCGTGCGATGGCCCATGGCGA
Organism: Mesorhizobium sp. M7A.F.Ca.US.006.04.2.1; assembly: GCF_004022915.1. NCBI lineage: Bacteria > Pseudomonadati > Pseudomonadota > Alphaproteobacteria > Hyphomicrobiales > Phyllobacteriaceae > Mesorhizobium > Mesorhizobium sp. M7A.F.Ca.US.006.04.2.1. The sequence goes on along the minus strand of NZ_RZQA01000361.1, from coordinate 2,007 downwards.
TGAACAGGCCGAGCAGGCCGGTCTGGTAGAAATTGCGGTCGAAGACAGTGATCCTACGGCGCCCGCGCCAGTTGCGGCGCTCCCAGTAGTGACGGCTGACAGGATCGAGATGCGGCGCGATGAAACGGTCATACGCTTTCGAATTGTGGCTGGTGTCGGCGGCGCCGAAGAAGCGGAACAGGTCGCCCTGCGATGGCAAATGGCGCATCGCCTCCAGCTTCATGCGGTTCAGGGCGATGTGCGCGGTGTTGAGGTCGACGGCGTCGACCCGGGCCGGCGAGCGCGTGAGGTAGGCCAGGATGTTGCAGCCGCCGGAGGCGATGGTGACGACGCGGTGGCCCTGGCCGAGCTGCATCGCCTCCATGTCGACATCGGGGTCTTCCCAGATCTGCGGATAGACGAGGCCGGAAAACAGGAAGGCGAACAGCCGCTCCGAAATGCCGGCTTTCGACAGCGGGCGGTTCTGATAGACGGCCTTTCCAACTTCCTTGCCGCGGCGAAAAACCAGATCTGCGGAAACGTCCGTCATGGCAAAGTGATTCCCCATTTGCTTTGCCGCAAGCGGGTAGCGCTCGGCGATGACAGATGGATGACAGCAGCCGGCTAGCAGCCCGGGGGCGAGGTCATCGCCGGCCAAATCCCCCCGGCGTCGGCGTCGTCAGGATGACGGCGTCGCCGGCCTGCAACATGGTCTGGTCGCAGGCTTTCAGCAGGTCGATCGTGCCGTCCTTGCGGCGGATCTTGGTCGAGCCGACCTCGCCATCGCCGCCTCCGTCCAGCCCCTTGGGAGGACGGTTGCGGTGCGAGGACAGGATCGCGCATTCCATCTTTTCGAGGAAGCGGATGGTGCGTTTGGTGCCATCGCCGGCGCTCCATCTGCCGTTGCCGCCGGAATTTTCCCGAATGTGGAAATCCTCGAGCAGCACGGGAAAGCGCAGTTCCAGCACTTCGGGATCGGTGAGGCGCGAATTGGTCATGTGGGTGTGGACGCCGGAGGTGCCGGCAAAGCCGCGGCCGGAGTTCATCTGGCCGGCCGGCGAGCCGGAGCAGATCGTCTCGTAGTACTGGTACGTCTTGTTGCCGAAGGTCAGGTTGTTCATCGTGCCTTGGGCGTTGGCCATGGCGCCCATGGCGCCGAACAGCGCGTTGGTGACATGCTGCGAGGTCTCGACATTGCCGGCGACGACGGCGGCGGGGTAGGCGGGTTTCAGCATGCAGCCATCGGGAATGATGATGTTGATGGGCCGCAGGCACCCGGCATTCATCGGGATCATATCCTCGACCATGACGCGGAAGGCGTAGAGCACGGCGGCGCGGGCCACCGGCTCGGGCGCGTTGAAATTGTTCTTCATCACCGGCGAGGTGCCGGTGAAGTCTACCGTCGCCTCGCGCTTTTGCCGGTCGACCGTGATCTTCACCTTGATGATCTGGCCGGTGTCGGTCGGGTATTCGTACTCAGAACTATCCGGCAGCCGCTCTAGCACGCGGCGCACGCTTTCGGCGGCATTGTCCTGGACATGGCCCATATAGGCCTCGACGACATCGAGGCCGAAATGGGCGACCATCTTGCGCAGTTCGGCTACGCCCTTCTCGTTGGCGGCGATCTGCGCCTTGAGGTCGGCGATGTTCTGGTGCGGATTGCGGGCCGGATAGCGGTGATCGGTGAGCAGCGTTTCCAGCTCCTTCTCGCGGAAGCGGCCACGGTCGACGATGCGGAAATTGTCGAACAGCACGCCTTCCTCGTCGACCGTGGTGGCGAGCGGCGTCATCGAGCCGGGTGCCGTGCCGCCGATATCGGCGTGATGGCCGCGCGAGGCGGCCCAGAACAGGATTCTTTCCTTGGCATCATCGAAGACCGGCGTCACGACAGTGATGTCCGGCAGATGCGTGCCGCCATTGTAGGGTGCGTTGAGGGCAAAGACGTCGCCGGGGTGGATGTCGCCGGAATTCAGCCGGATGATGGTTTCGACCGAGCGGTCCATCGAGCCGAGATGTACCGGCATGTGC
>NZ_RZQA01000360.1:0-5996 GCF_004022915.1 Mesorhizobium sp. M7A.F.Ca.US.006.04.2.1 | reverse complement strand
CTCTCCGGTCAAAAGCAGTGCGTAGTCGATGGCCTCTATGAGGCTGGTCTCTCGGGCGATGCCGCGGCCGGCTATGTCGAAGGCGGTACCGTGGTCGACAGAGGTCCGCACGATCGGTAGGCCGAGCGTGATGTTGACTCCGCTCAGGCCAAGCCATTCACCGGTCTGCGGGTCGATCTGGAAGCCAAGCAGCTTCACCGGAATATGGCCTTGGTCGTGATACATGGCCACGACCGCGTCATAGGCACCGCCGCGCATTTTCACGAAGACAGTGTCGCCGGGGACGGGGCCATGGACGTCGTGGCCGCGTGCCCTGTAGTCGGCGATGATCGGCTGGGTGATGCGGATGTCGTGGGTTCCGAAAATGCCGCCTTCGCCAGCGTGCGGATTGAGCGCCGCAATCGCGACGCGGGGGGCCGCTATCCCCACATGCCCCAAGGCTTCGATCGTAAGATCGAGAACCCGGCGCATGCGTGGCTCCGTCGCCCTCTCCGGCACATCTTCCAGCGGGATGTGGGTCGTGACGTGGCTGACGCGGAAAGAACCGTGCGCGAGCATCATTGCGCTGTCTCGCGCACCGGTCAGCGCCGCCAGCAACTCGGTGTGACCGGGGAACCGATGACCGGCAAGATGAAGCGATTCCTTGTTGAGCGGCGCGGTGACGATTGCCGAAGCCTCGCCGGCCATCGTACGCCGCACACCCTCGGCCACGGCTTCGTAGGCCTGCCTGCCTGCTTCCGCAGACACCTGCCCGATCGCGACGGCCGAACCCTCGATCGGCCAGATACCGAGCGGCTCATCCGCTGTCGTGAGGGCGCGCAAAGGCAAGACCAGCGACCGGGCTGTCTCGTCAAGCGCCGCCAGCGATCCTACCAACCGGAGCCGAAACACACCGGTCTCGAGCTGTGGCGCGAAATGCCGGGCGGCCTTGAGCGCGATCTCGGGTCCGACACCGGCCGGATCGCCGACGGTAATGGCTATAGTTGCGGTCATTCAGGTCTCCACAAGCGCTGTGCGGACGTTCAAGACAGAATCACGCGAGGGGCCGCCCGCCGTCGACTGGAATGATAACGCCTGTCGCGAAGCGAAGGTGGGTCGCGACCGCCAGAACTGCCTCGGCAACATCGTCGGGGGTGCCCAATCGCCCGAGCGGCGTCCGGTTCACCTGTTCATCTCGCCAGGACTCGTCGCGGCCCTTGATAAAATCGGTGTCGACGACGCCCGGCGACACCGACACGACCCTGATTTTCGGTGCCAGGGCGCGCGCCAGCGACTTGGTTAGGTTGTCGACAGCTGCCTTGGAGGCGCAGTAGGCGATGTTGCTGCCCATGGCCGTTACGCCCGCAATCGACGAGATGTTGACGATGACGCCGCTGGCGGCGCGGTCGAGCAGCGGTCGCATTGCCCGCGTAGCGGCGATGACACCGCGCACGTTGACGCTGAGGATGCGGTCGATCAATGCGTCGTCCAGACCATCGAGGTCCGAATGCTGCACGAACCGGGTTATGCCGGCGCAATTGACCAGGATATCCAGCCGGCCAAACCTCTTCTCGATCTGGCCGGCCAGTCGCGCAAGGCAGTCGCTCTCGGTTACGCTCGCCTTGGCGACGAGGTGGTCACGGGGCGCAAGCGAGGAGACCAGTGCCTCCGCCGCCTGGCGCGAATGGTTGTAGCCGACGACGACCGACGCCCCTTCGTGTGCGAGCCTCGATACAATCTGCCCGCCGATACCACCGGTCGCACCGGTCACCAGGGCGACCTTGTCTTGCAGCATTGCCGCCATGGCCCTCTCCCTGTCAGACGCTGGTGCGTCGCTTGTGGGCGACGAGAGCCATGAGCTTGCGGTCGCGCCAGGCGCTGCGCTCACCGAGGCGGGAGGCCGGCAGCTTTTCGCGGCGCGCGGCCTCGGCTTTGCTGACGAGCGCTTCGGACCAAGGCGCCGGATCGCGCCTTTCCAGCGCGATCGCGTGGTAGAGCGGCCCCAGACGCCGTGCATAATCGGCAATCCCACCTGGCGCGTTGAGGTCGATCGTCTCGAACGGCCCCATGAAGGACCAGCGGTAGCCAAGCCCGTGCGACACGGTCAGATCGATGTCGGCGGCACTTGCGACGCCTTCCTCAAGCAATGCCCAGGCTTCGTTGAGCAACGCGCCCTGAAGCCTGTTCAGCACAAAGCCTTCGACCTCCTTGCGCACGACGATGGCCGCCTGACCCACGGCTTCCATTTGTGCCCGAAGCCATGGAACGATGTTTGCGTCCGTCCATGGCGCCGGAACCAATTCGACCAACGGGACCAGATGTGGCGGATTTACCGGATGCACCACGAGGAAGTGTGCGCGGTTTGCACATGGTGCCGTAAACGCCGAGGCAGGTATACCTGAGCTTGAACTGCCAACGACGGCGTCGGGCCGCATGACCCGATCGATTTCGAGGCAGACGGCCTCCTTGACATCGCGCCGTTCGAGCACCGACTCCTGGATATAGTCGGCATCGGCGACCGCCTCCTCCAGGGTGTCGACAACGCTCAACCGCCGGATGACTGGATCGATTGCGTCGATCAGCCCAGCTTCTTTCATGTCGGCAAGACTGGCGCGGATCCTGTCAATCACCTTCGCGCGGATGTCGTCGCTACCATCGTAGATGGTCACCTGATGTCCCGCCCGGGCGAAAACGATCGCCCAGCCGCGGCCGACGAGCCCTGCCCCGATAATGGCGACCTTGCGGATTGCGTCCACTACTGCACCCACGATTTCTCGCCGTCCGCCAGGCAGATTTCAGTGATGCGCAGGCCATCCTTGGTGATGCGCGACGGGAAACGGTCCTTCAGCCGCTCTTCGTGGATGGGAATGACGCGCCGCGCCTCGTAATTCACCTGCTTCATCATCTCCTCGGTGGCCAGCACGAGATTTGTCTGGCTGCCGACCGCTAACCCCACCGGAACGTAGAGCGTCTCGATATCGACGGCAGCTCCCGAGCCCTCGATATTGTCGAAGACATAGACCAGATCGCCTGCCAGTACCCAGGTATCTTCCTTGCCGTTGCGTATGGTGACCCACATCGAACCGTAGGTGTGGCTATCGAAGGCGGGATTGAGATCGACATTCGGGAGCACGTCCTGCTTTGCCCCATCAATCGTCACCAGCCGCTTCTGGCGGGCAAGATCGACACCGCGCACGATATCGCCAGGGTCGACGGCGACGTTCATCCAGCGCATGCGGTCCGGCAGCGACATCGCCCAGACCCATTTCGCGATTTCCCGCTCCTGGATGTAGAAAGTCGCTTTAGGGAAGTCCTCGACATTGCCGAAATGGTCGAAGTGGGCGTGCGTGACGAAGACCGTGTCGACGTCTATCGGCGACAGGCCGATCTCGCCGAGGACGGCCTCGGGCGAGTGCCAGTTTTCGACGCCGAACTTGTCGCCGAGATGCTTGCCGTAGTCCTTGTTATTGTAGCCAACATCGACCATGGCGACGTGGCCGTTGCCCTTAATCAGCGCATAGCAGTAGGGAAGCTTGACGTGACCCTGATTGTGGGCGCCGTAGAGCACGCCGCTCCTGTGGTAGTTGGTGACGTAGCTGTACTCAAGCACCCAGATCGAATACTGACCCATCGTTTCCTCCCTGTTTTCGCCAGCGCTGTGCACAACTGCAGCAGGCATGATTGAAATCGATCGGCGTCATGCCGGCTCGAGGCTCCGACGCCGCCTGCAGCCAGGCATAGGCGTGCTTGATTCTCTCCGCTGCGCGGTCGAGATGCTGCTGCCAGTCGCGCCACAGCCGAGCCAGGCCGAATTCGTCAAGCACTTCGCCGAGCGTCGCGTGCGCAGACTCCAAGCGCACGCGATGGGCCTCCAGACCGCGCGGCGGCTGCAAGGCGCCCAGTCGCCGCTTGACCTCGGCCCATTGTTCACAGGCCGCCGGGATATCCGGCAGGTCGAGCACATCGCGGCGACCGCCAGCTTCGGCCAGAACCAGCAAGCCCGCGACCTGCCCGATCAGTCGGCGCAGACCGTCATAGATGGGACGGGTGGCAACGACATAGCGGACGACAGCCTCGTCGGTCGCCCCATCCTGATCGATGAGCGGCTGGGATTCCCCACTTTCAGCGGACGACGGCTGCGGCGCTGCAACCAGCTCGCAGTCATAGCGGTGAACGGAGAGCGCGCGTTCGAAGAATCGCTTCGCGGATGGATCAGTCATGGTCCCTCCTGCGTGTCGTCGCCCGCTCGATCACGGGGCCGGGCGCAATCATCTGCACGACCGGCTCCCGGCCAGCATTCGTGCCCAATTCCTTGGCCAGCGAGACCGTCGCCTCCAGCATCTTTTCGATGGGCTGCTTGACGGTCGTCAGACCGTGCGAGGGCCAGTGCGCCATTTCGATATCGTCGAAGCCGACGATCGAGATGTCGTCCGGCACGCTAAGCCCCAGTTCCCGCACACCGTCGAGGAAGCCGATGGCGAGAATGTCGTTGGCGCAGAACACGCCGTCGGGCATCTTTTCGAGATCATGCAGCTTGTGGGCGGCCTGATAGCCAGCGTGATAGCTGAATTGCCCCGCATCGATGACGGCAGGCTCTGCAAGGCCGCGCTCGACCGCGCGTTCGCTAAAGCCGCGGTGACGGGCGACATTGGTCGAGGCATCCGCCAGTGCGGCGATGTAGGCCAGGCGCCGGTGGCCCGTATCGGCCAGATAGTCGGCAATGCGGCGACCGCCAAGGATGTTATCGCAGGAGATGCCGAAAGCGTGGTCGTCGGCCGACAGTCGGTTGAAGAAAATCACCGGCGTGCCGGCCTTGCGGCACTCCTGCGCGGCTTCCGAAGACAAGGTCGCCGCGAGGATGATGGCGAGGTCGGGCTGGTAGTTGAGGAGAAGGCGCAGTGCCTGGTCGACCTCACCAGACTGGTCGGCAGCGACCAGCATCACATTCATGTCGATGGCGCGCAGTTCGGTGGTGAGCCGGGTCAGCACTTCCGGATAGAACGGGTTCGTGATGTCGGCGACGACCACGCCGACGATGCGCGTCTTCTTGGTGATGAGGCTGCGAGCGAAGGGATTCGGCGAATAGCCGATCTCCCGCGCCCGGTTCAGCACCACGTCCCGCGTTTCCTTGGCGATCACGGCGTCGGCGTGAAAGGCCCTGGACACGGTCGCGACAGACATGCCGAGGTCGCGCGCCAGATCCTTTACGGTCAGGCGTGGCTTGCTGCTTTTGTTACGGGCGATGACCGACATGAAAACTCCGTTGGCGCGCAGCCTTAGGCCTCGTTGCGACCTCCGTAGCGGCGAACCCGGATGTTGGCCTGCTCGGCATGTCCGTAGAATCCTTCCAGGACGCACAGGCGCGAACAGTACTCGCCGATCATAGCGCTCGCTTCGTCGGTCAGGACGCGCTGATAGGTGCAGGTCTTGATGAACTTGCCAACCCACAAACCGCCGGTGTAGCGGGCCGCCTTCTTGGTCGGCAGCGTATGATTGGTGCCGATGACCTTGTCGCCATAGGCAACGTTGGTGCGTGGACCCAGGAACAGTGCGCCGTAATTGCGCATGTTGTCGAGAAAGTAGTCGGGATCGCGCGTCATCACCTGCACGTGCTCGGAGGCGATCCGGTCGGCTTCCACAACCATTTCCTCGTAGGAATCGCATACGATCACCTCGCCGTAGTCGGCCCATGCCCTGGCAGCGATTTCGGCCGTCGGCAGGATTTTCAACTGACGTTCGATCTCCGCCATGGTGTCGCGCGCCAGCTTTAGCGAATTGGTCAGAAGCACCGCCGGGCTTGTGGGACCATGTTCGGCCTGGCCAAGCAGGTCGGTCGCGCAAATCTCCCCGTCGACGCTGTCGTCAGCGATCACCAGCGTCTCGGTCGGGCCGGCGAACAGATCGATGCCGATGCGGCCGTAGAGCTGGCGCTTGGCTTCAGCAACGAAGGCGTTGCCGGGACCGACAAGCATGTCGACGCGTCCGATGGTCTCGGTTCCGAGCGCCATGGCGCCGAC